>CAMLDH010000297.1 GCA_946478765.1 uncultured Oxalobacteraceae bacterium
CAGGTTTCGGGCGATATGCGAGGAAATGCCTCGGGAAGCGCCTCCGGGGCGACGCGGACAAACCCGTTCTTCTCGTAGAAACGATGCGCGGCGACGAACTTCTCGGTCGTGCCGAGATATAGATCTTCCACTTCGGCGCTTGTTGCCGACTGTACGAGCCGCTCCAGAAGGCGGGTCGCGACCGCATGCTCCTTGCCGCGATGCGTCGCTTTCACATACATCTTGCGTAGCGCGCCTTGGCTGTTGCCGATGTCCCGAAGCGCGATGGTTCCGACGACTTCATTGTTGGAGAGCGCCACCCAGAAGTTGCCTGCACCCGTTTGGTAGAAGTTGGCGACGTCCAGAAGGTCGGGCTGATCCTCGGCGTGAGCGTCGAGGCCGAACTCGGTGCGCTGAATCTCAAGGATGAGATCGACAACACCACTCTCAAGTGATCCCGAGTGACTCACGATCTCGATCATGGAAGCTCCCTCATGACGCCCAACCGACTAAGTTGACCGGCGCATAGAGGCCGGGTTGAACGACGCGTTAAATCTTTCACTATTTTTTCCAATAGGCGAATTCGACTTCATAACACGTCTCTTCTATGTCTTGAGCCTTGTTCAGCATATATGCCTGCGCGTCTGCAATTGCCTGGTTATATACGCTTGGCCCTATCTCTTTTACACAGAAATTCAGAAGTAACCTGGCTTTCAGGTCCCCGATTTCTTCATCCATATTCTCAGCAGCGAATCGCCTGATCGAGCCAATAAGACGCTCCTCAACTTCTTTTTTTAGCTTAATAGTCATGTTGGTTGGTGAATCGATTGAAGGCTGAGTTCATCGGCGCCTTGTGGCGTCGAGGTGCAACGACGAGTTACCTATAATGCAAAGTTGTTTGATCGTCTGCAAGCCGCGCGAGAACTGGCTTTGACGCGATATTGTACATTCCCGTAGTGCTCAATAAGCGTGAAACAAGGTGTGCCTGAAACCATACCGGAGCGCCCTCCAAAGTTGCTTGATCAACTGCGTCGTTGCATTCGCGGAAAGCACTTCAGCGATACAAAACCGGGCGCACCTTGATCGCCGGCGCATCCTTCATTTTCTTGAAATGAAATCATTGCCTTCGATATAGAACCGCAGCGGCTTTGCTGCCCACTCGCCCGCATAATCGACGCCGATGCGCGGCCGTCGGACGATGGTAAAACGCTGCTTCGGCACGGGTGGCGCGGCGATGAAAAAATCATCGCTGCGCAAATCGTGGCCGTTCAGCCGGAGGTCGATTCCCATCGCCTTGCATAACAGTCCGGGACCGCGGGTATTGCCCGTCAGATGTTGTATCGGCTCCAGCGCACGAAGCAGCACCGCCGTGCCGTGGCCTTCCGGTTCGGTGACCACGTTCACGCAGTGATGCATGCCATAGATCAGATACACATACGCATGACCGGGCGGGCCATACATGATGCGCGTGCGTGGCGTGATGCCTTTCGATGAATGGGCGGCGAGGTCATGCGCCCCGAGATAGGCTTCGACTTCCACGATTTTTCCGATGCGATCCACGCCATCGACGCGATGCACCAGCCATGCGCCGAGCAGGTCTTGCGCTACCCGGACCGTGGCGCGCGCGTAAAACTCGGTCGGCAATTTTTGCAATGTTTCCAAAGTACCCCCGGTCGCAAAAGCGCCGAGGTTATCGTGCACCAGCCGAGGCCGATTGGCAATCCGGTCGATACATAATTCGACCGATTTTCGTGCACGCCTGTCCGGCAGGCATCAACGGGGATTCTTCGGCAAGCCTGCATAGAGCAGCGTGATGCTGTCCATTCTTGGCGGAATCAGTTCGCTGGCATCCTGCACCGCCCGACGGTAAGACAGCGTGCCTGCGAAGGCCGGCTGAATCGTCTCAGCGCATCGACCAGCATTGCCGCAATTCGCAGCGGGCCATGAATGTGGTTCCATCGCCGCACGCCAAGCGGTAAACCTCGATCGGTCCCTGGTCCGTGAGCAGGGCCGCGCCTTTGCCGCTCTTGCAACCCACGCCTTGGGCCATTCTTTCCACCGTGGCCGAGGACACGCCGGAACGAAATTCAACGGTTTGTATTTGCACCGCATCGCCGTCGGCGTCGCCCGTCTTCGATTTCGCTTTGGGTGCCGGTGGCGGCACGTCATACATCGTGGCGTAGCCGGCTGGGGCCGGCGCCGTTGTTTCGGCAGCGCGCTTGGCAAACGCCGCCGACGCGTCTTTAGGGTCCGCATGTCCGGCCCCCCTTGCAGCGCAGCCGGTTAACAGGATTGCCAGCAGCAACGCGATAAGCTTGGTCTCTCTCATGTATTTTTCCTTTTCATAGTCGAAAAATTGCTGCCTCACCCCGCGGCGGCACGGCATTTTCACATATTACGTTGCAGCACTGGAATTTCCTGTCAGGATAAATGAAAAGAGTTGGCCAAGGCCATTCCGCATATTAGATATCGTTCATCTTTACCAGCGGCATTTCGTCCCTACCGACCAAGCAGGCGGTGTTTTTCTACGGTGCGTGGCAGGATGCAATGACAATCACCTCGACCTGAGCGCGATGCTGCGCTTCAATGTCGCCGACAGCGAATTCGGCGCGGTGTCGCAGCAACGCATCCTGCAGGCGCTGGCACGCGTTTTTTCTGACAAACTAGACTTTAAGTCCGAAAGCGTGAAATCGTAAGCCTTTGATTTAGAGGCGATTTCCCAAAAAATGGAGAAAGTCGGGCTCAGAGGCCGGAACTTGGACGTACTTGCATCCACTCATCAAAGGACCGCAAATGCATATCCACATGAAAGGAAAAATCCAATGGCCTCTAACCCTGAATTGCAACACTGCAAACAGGATGAATATCTTCGCCATGCCGAATCGATTTCATTTTGGCGCGAGATGAATCCGCATTTGACCATATCGGACGATCCATTCGCCAAAGCATTTGCTCCCTTTGATTATGTGACCGAGGGGAAGGAGGTGGCACAGGTCAAGGATGAAGGCTATTTTCATATTAATCCGGTGATTCCAGTTGCCGACTGTGAAGCGATAGCGAAGGGTGTACTGCGCATTGTCGAGCGCGGGGCGCATCCACTTTTCGTGCTGTTGTACGACGAATATTGGCAGTTAATACCTCGCTTGGGCCGGATTCTGGAGCCGATACTCGGACCAGACTATAGAGCGGTAGGGGATTTCTGGGCTTGGTGTGTTTCGCCTACAGCGGGGCCTTGCGGATGGAGTATACACAGGGACAGCTGGTCAGCTGCGGAACTGCGGGATGATGGACGTCCTCACCGGGCAACAATCTGGATTCCTTTTACTGATGCAACGCCGTCAAACGGATGCATGTATTTAGTGCCAACCAATCGCGACGAAAATTTGCCGGATAACCGGACCTCGTATAGCATAAAAAATTTACAGGACGTTCGCGCATTGCCAGCAGCGGCGGGGTCTATCCTTGGGTGGAATCAGGATGTTCTGCATTGGGGCGGGCGCTGCAGCCAATACGAGTCCAATCCCAGAATCAGCATTGCCATTTATGTTGAAAGTAGCGAAGCAAAGCCGTATCGGCCTAACGTCAGGCTTGATTTTCAAGCCGCACTACCGTTCCAGCAGCGCTTGGCCATGATCGGGGCGATGATCGGCATATACCAATCTACATTTTACATTCCGGAGAAATTTGCCAATACAGCCAAGAAATGGGCAAGCATCCTGGGCTGAGGCTCCCTCGCTAATAAAAAAAGCCGACCTGAGGTCGGCTTTTTGTTCGATTACGTAACGCTTATTTTGCGGCGGCAGCCATGTAATCCACGGCGGCTTTGACTTCATCGTCCGATGCGGCGGAGCCACCCTTGGCCGGCATCACGCCTGCCTTGCCCTGGAAGCCCTTGATCGCGTGTTCGTACAAAGTGGCGGAACCCTGTTTGATGCGCGCAGCCCATGCGGCCTTGTCGCTAAATTTCGGTGCGCCCGCAATGCCGGCGCCGTGGCAGGCCTGGCAAGTGGTCTCATAGAGTTTTTTGCCGGCATCGGCAGATACCGTGGCGGGAGCCGCCGCAGGTGCAGGTGCAGTGGCTGGCGCCGCTGCCGGTGCACTTGCCGCTTCCGTGGCAGGGGCCGCCGCCGTTTTTGCCGCTTTCAATTCAGGCTCCTTGAATTTCGCGCCCGACTGATTCGCCATGAATGCCACCGCGCCGGCAACTTCTGCATCGTCCAGATCAGGATTGCCGCCCTTCGCAGGCATTGCGCGGATACCCTTGAGCGCATGCGTTACCAGCGTGTCGTAACCTTGTGCAATCCGGGCCGACCAGGCGCCGGCATCGCCCACTTTCGGAGCGCCGGCTGCGCCGGTTGCGTGACAGGCGGCGCACACCGCTTTATAGACGTCCGCGCCGGCTTGTAATTGCTTCGGTGCATTCACATCTTTCAGCGTGAAACCTTCGTCCGCTACCGGCTTGAGGCGCGCGGCGATCGCTTCCGGCGTTTCGGCGCCGGAACCGGCACCGACCGTCTTGTTATTGGCCACATACTGCACCAGCAGGACGATGCAGATAATCGGCACTACAAAGCCGGCAGCAATGGCGGCAATCAGCTGCTTTGGTGTCTTGATCGCGGATTCGTGTTCGTGATGTGCGTCGCTCATTATTCCCTCAAATGCTATTTTCGAAACCGGTGGCGAGTGCGCAAATACCAGCATCGACCCGATGCTGCAACGCAATACCTCGCAAAACCTTTAATTATAGACGTAAAGTGCCTGATTTGGAACGGAGAAGCGTTGCTTTGAATGGACGCCGAACCCAAAAAACGGTATGCTTCATGCCTCCTCAGCGTTCCCCTACGCGGCTGCGGCTCAACGGACAGAGTATTGGGCTCGGAAAGCAGGTGTCACGGAGGGTTTAGGCTGTAAAATGGCATCTTCTCGCAATTGTAGTTGTTAATCCCAAGCGCCTGTAGCTCAGATGGATAGAGTACTGCCCTCCGAAGGCAGG
>CAMLDH010000298.1 GCA_946478765.1 uncultured Oxalobacteraceae bacterium
ATACATCGGACGTGAATGGCCACGGCACGGCGGTCGCCGGCGCGGCTGCGGCGGCCAGCAATAACGGCACCGGCGTCGCCTCGGTTGCGGGCCAGTCGAAAATCATGCCGGTTCGCATCGCTGACGCCAATGCCTATGCGTACTGGAGCACGGTTGCACAAGGTTTGACCTGGGCCGCCGACCATGGCGCTCGCGTTGCCAACATCAGCTACGTGGGTGTCGCCGGTAGCCTGAGCGTACAAAACGCTGCGCAATACATGAAAAACAAGGGTGGCCTGGTGATCGTGTGTGCAGGTAACAACGGCATCGATGAAAACATCACCCCGACCACGACAATGATCCCCGTATCCGCCACCGACAGCAACGACCTGCGCACCAGTTGGTCAAGCTACGGCAATTTTGTCGCCATGTCGGCGCCGGGTTTGAATATCTGGACCACTGCCCGAGGCGGCGCCTACCAGCAATGGTGGGGCACTTCGCTTGCTAGTCCGATCACCGCCGGCGTGGTCGCGCTCATGATGTCGGCCAAACCCGCATTGGACGCTTTGCAGGTAGAGAACCTGTTGTATTCGACAGCGATCGACCTTGGCAGCGCGGGGCGCGACCCCATTTATGGCTACGGACGGGTCAACGCCGCCGGTGCGGTACGAGCTGTCGTGTCCGCCACTCCCACAGCAGACACCCAGGCGCCGGCAGTCGCGATCTCCGCGCCCCTTGGCAGCAGCACAGTGTCCGGCTTGGTGCCCGTGAATGCGACGGCGAGCGACAACGTAGGCGTAACCCGCGTGGAACTGTGGGTCAACGGCAGCGCGGTCGCGATCGATACGGCCGCACCATTCGGATTTAGTTGGGATTCGACTGGCGTACCCAATGGAATGGCAAATCTCGTCGCCTATGCCTTTGATGCGGCAGGCAACTCGAAAGCGTCGGCGCCGGTATCGGTAAATGTCGCCAATTCCATCAAATCCGTTACCTCAAACGCCACCTCGGACGTCATGCCACCCACCCTCAGCATCGTCAATCCAGTGGCAGGCAGCGTAGTCGGTAGCGTATCCATCAGCGTGAGTGCCTCGGATGATAGCGGCGCGGCCGGCATCTCGCAATTCCTCTATATCGACGATGTATTAAAGGCTAGCGCGAGCGGGGCCACACTCGGTTACAACTGGAACACGCGCAAGAGCGCAAACGGGGCTCATACCATCCGGGCAGTAGCACGCGACGCAGCAGGCAATACCATGTCAACTTCCGTGCAGGTAACGAAGTAACTTGGCAAATCGTAGCCCGCACTGCAAAACTGGGCCGTTCGGCCCAGTTTTTGTTTGTGGCAGTGTGTCCTGCCTAAAAACACGCAAGCTTGCCGGCTTTCTTTACACATCCTGTTAAAGCGGCATTCCAGCATAAAACTTTTAAAAACAATAACATATGCAACAAAAGCATGATGAGCCATGCACCTCTCAACACACAACCCAGTCGATTTTCTTTACACTTCACAATTAAAAGCAAGATAAAAAAACAAATAACCCTTTAAAAACAGATGCATACAGTATTGGTATGGATGTTGCTTTAACCCTTATCAAACTTCCATGTAATTATGCAAATTAAACTAAGGGTTAAAATGAAATCTTATCTACTAGCAGGCTTATTTGCCATTGCCTCAACCGCTTCTCTGGAAGCGGCGGCCACTCCCGTTACCTATACAGGCTCATTAGGGAATCTGGCAGCGAGCGCCAGTTTCGACATCGTTGGCGGGCAACTCCAGGTTGTTCTGTCCAATACCAGCACAGGGGACGTTCTGGTTCCGGTGGACGTCCTGACCGGTGTATTTTTCAACATCACCGGCGATCCAATCTTGGCTCGCATTTCCGCAATTACCGATGGAACTACCTATCGGGGCGTGACCAATGTGAGTGGTGCGGGCACAAGCGTCGGCGGCGAGTGGGCGTATAAGAACGGTTTGGCCCAGTACGGCGCGAATTCGGGCATTTCCAGTTCCGGCCTCAGCAGCGTCTTTGGCGTTCCGGATGTGTTTCCACCTGCTGTGAACCTGGCGGGTCCTGCTACACCGGATGGTTTGCAATACGGCTTGGCTTCTGCCGGCGACAATCAGACCACCGGCAATACCAAAATCTTGACGAGTGAATTGACCAAGAACTCGGTGACATTCCTGTTCGGTGGCCTACCGTTCCAATTCAGCCTGAATGACATCAGCAACATTACCTTCCAGTACGGTACTGCTTTGGATGAAGGCCACTTTGGTGGCCACAACGGTGGTGGTGGCGGTGGTGGTGGTGCTGGCGGTGGCGGCAACGTGCCGGAGCCAGCGACACTTGCTCTTCTCGGTCTCGGACTGGCTAGCATTGGTGCAATGCGCAGACGCAAGAAGTAATATTGATCTACTCAGGTAGTGATGCATACAAACCCGCTTAGGCGGGTTTGTTGTTTTATGCCAACCGAGTCTGCGTAGCGCGAGCGCTCCACCTCCGAACCGGAAAAATGCACACTCACAGGACGATGCCATGGCTTCGATTCCGATCGATCATTGCGCTGACTTCCCTGGCAGTATGTGGCGACGAGGAAAACATCTATGCCGTACGCTATGACGGCTACATCGCCAAGCCTTTCCACTACCGGAATTTTCTGGCGATGGTAGAGCAAACTCTGGACCGGAGCGCCGCGGAATGCGCGGACAGATCCGCGGACAGATCAGACCACAGGATGCTGAACTTGAACGCGGTATCTGAATGGAGTTCCGGCCATTCAAATGGCCGTTGACCGTAACATCGTATTCAATTTCACATCAAGCCTCGCATATTCCTCTTCGACCGCCGTCAGCATGGATGCGATGTCGCCCATCAACCCTGTTTTTGTTTGAAGTTCCAGTGCTTTGGACAACGCCGACAATCTGGTGGCGCCAAATGACGCCGCACTCCCGCTCAATGCATGCGCGACTCTGCCTGCCTCCATGGTGTTGGTGTCGGCGGCCGCCTTGCGCAACGCATTGATTCGCTTCGGTGTATCAGCCTGAAACAAGCCGGCGAGTTCGGCAAAACCATCGCCGAATATGTCCTGCATTGCCTGCAGCTCATCGGCACGCGTTTCTTCCTGCACCGGCACTTGCATACGTGCCGTGGGGAACAACCAGCGGCCGAGCATGTCGCGCAGCACCTTGGGCCTGATCGGCTTGGACAGGAAATCATCCATGCCCGCTGCCAGGCATTTTTCCCGCTCCCCGGCCAATGCATGCGCAGTCAACGCAATAATGACCGAACGGCAGCCAAGCATTTTTTCCGCGGCCCGAATCTGCGCGGTAGCCTGATAGCCATCCAGTTCGGGCATCTGGCAGTCCATCAGGATCAAGTCGTATCGCTGCACGCCATGCATGTTCACTGCATTCCGACCGTTATCCGCGACATCGGTCTGGCAACCCAGTTTTTGCAGCATGTGCATCACCACCTGCTGGTTGATGATGTTGTCGTCCACCACGAGAATCCGGTGTCCCATGAAAGCAGAATCTTCTTCGTCGTCCGGCCGCGGCGCGGCAAAACTGGCGGCGGTAAGAAATGGGGCAGGTACGCCGCTTCGAAACGACGCGCACAATGCTTCCAAGGTGCGCGTCAATATTTGCTGTGCCACAGGCTTTCGAAGAAAGGCAGCGAATCCGGCGTCGGCGAAAGCGCGCATATTATTGGCGCGCGATTGCGACCCCAGCATGACAAGTGCCGTGCCGCTGTATGTCGCGTCCGCCCTGATGGCCGCGCCCAGTGTCGCGCCGTCGACGTCGGGCATGTCGGGAACAAAAAGGGCGATGCGATACGGGTCTCCGGTCGCGACCGCCATCTCCAATGCACCCAAGACGTCGCTGCCGGTGCTGAAACACTCCACCCGCATTCCCTGATGCAGCAGTTGTTCTTCGAGGATGCGACGATTGGTTTCATTATCGTCCACCAGCAGTATGCGTACGCCGGCCAGCGCACTGCCTGCGCTGATTGGCGGCCTGCCGGCATCAAGCGGCAGCTCAAGGCTGAACCAGAACGTGCTGCCGCGTCCCAGTTGGCTGTCCACCCCGATCTGCCCGCCCATCAATTCGACCAGCAATTTGCATATCGTCAAACCCAATCCGGTCCCGCCATATTGGCGGGTGGTGGAGATATCGGCCTGGGTGAATTTTTCGAAAATTTCGGAGAGCTTTTCCACCTCCAGGCCGATGCCGGTATCGGTGACCGTGACCAGCAAGTGACAACGCTCATCCGGTCGCGCCGCTGCTTCAATATCCACCAGCACATGGCCTTTCTCGGTGAACTTGATGGCGTTGCTGATCAGGTTCGTCATCACTTGGCGAATGCGGGTAGGATCACCGATCATCAGATGCGGAAACGCCGGCGGATAATGCACGATCAATTCGAGGCCTTTGTTTTTCGCGGCCATCGCCTGCGCATTGGAAACCGCCTCGATCTCCTGCAACAGATCGAATGAAATCGACTCCAGATTCAGTTTCCCTGCTTCTATCTTGGAAAAATCCAGTATGTCGTTGATGAGCTTGAGCAGACTCTCCGCGCTGCTCTGTGCCACGCCGGCGAACTCGCGCTGAGTGTCCGTCAGATTGGTGTCAAGCAGCAGATCGAGCATGCCGATGACGCCGTTCATCGGGGTCCGGATTTCGTGGCTCATGTTCGCCAGGAACAGCGACTTCACCCGTGTCGCGTCCTCCGCCTGCTCCTTGGCGATACGCAATCTCTCGGCTTGATCCCGCGCCTCGGTCTCGTCCATCCAGAAGCCGTTCCACACACTGGAACCGTCCGGTAAGATGGTCGGCACTGCGCACGCGTAAATCCACCGAACGCGGCCGTCGAAATCGACGCAGGAACGGATCGTGGTGTATTGGCATGTGGCGACGGCGTGCTGCACCGCTTTCTGCGCCGGCCCGCGGTATTCTGGCGGCGTGTGGCGCCAGCGC
>CAMLDH010000299.1 GCA_946478765.1 uncultured Oxalobacteraceae bacterium
ACTCGAACAGGCAGCGCATGGTTTCGATACCACGATACGCGTGCCGTCCTGGGATGAATGCGACTCCTGCCACGGTTCCGGCGCCAAGGCCGGTACCTCGCCTACCACCTGCCCGACCTGTAACGGTCAGGGACAGGTGCGCATGCAGCAGGGATTCTTCAGCATTCAGCAAACCTGCCCGAAGTGCCATGGCACCGGCAAGATCATTCCGACCCCGTGCCCGACTTGCGCCGGTGCCGGCCGGATCAAGCGCAACAAGACATTGGAAGTCAAAATCCCGGCCGGGATCGATGACGGCATGCGCATCCGCTCCTCCGGCAATGGCGAGCCCGGCATGAATGGCGGCCCGCCGGGCGACCTGTATGTTGAAATCCATATCAAGCAACATCAGGTGTTCCAGCGTGACGGCGACGACCTGCATTGCGAAATCCCGATTTCGTTTGCGAAAGCGGCTTTGGGCGGCGAAATTGAAGTGCCGACTTTGAACGGCAAGGCATCGTTCACCCTGCCCGAAGGCACGCAGTCCGGCAAAACCTTCCGCCTGCGCGGCAAGGGCATCAAAGGGGTACGCTCCGGCTATGCCGGCGATTTGTTCTGCCATGTTGTAGTGGAGACCCCGGTCAAGCTGACCGACCGGCAGAAAGACTTGCTGCGCGATTTTGAACGGATGACCAGCGAGGGGGGCGCCAAACATAGTCCGCAAACCAAGTCCTGGAAGGATAAGGTCAAGGAGTTCTTTGAGTAATTGCTTTTGAAAAGAAGAGCGTAACCAAGATCCAACCGCTGGTTCCGAGAGGAAGCAGCGGTTTTTTTATGGCTTGGCAAGTACAGTTCTTGTTGCGCCGCCGCATCATGATTGTCATGTTGTGCGATGTCAGCAGCGAAGAATTCGGGTGTGCATTCCTGAAACGTGCGACGCTCGGCGAGAAGCTGGAAGAAGATAGGCGGTAAATCAAGAGCGTAGTTAATTTATCGCTTACCGTTCCATTCAACGCGATGGATGCGAGTTTTTTTATCCTGTAACAGGGTACCCCTGACCAGAGCGAGTTAGACTTTCAACAGTACTTATCTGAAAATACTTTCGCATATACTCGAGCGGCGACGTATTGAAGGTACGCGCCCTGCCATTTTAGAGGGCCGTCCTCTGCTTTTTTTTTTAAGGAAATCGATCATGTCTACGAATACCGTCCGACTTCATCGCGTCATCAAGGCCTCTCCAGAGCGTGTTTATCGTGCATTTCTCGATGCCGATGCACTGGCCAAATGGCTGCCGCCGAATGGTTTCACTGGGAAGGTTCATCACCTGGAAGCGAAGGTTGGCGGCGCCTACCGGATGTCGTTTACCAACTTCACTACTGGCCATAGTCACTTTTTTGGCGGGGAATACCTCGAACTGATGCCGCACGAGCGTATCCGCTACACGGGTAAGTTCGATGATCCCAATCTGCCCGGTGTCATGCAAACAACGGTGTCCCTGCGGGCGGTGTTCTGCGGGGTTGAACTGAACGTGGTGCAAGAAAACATACCTCAGATCATTCCTGCAGAGGCTTGTTACCTTGGCTGGCAAGAATCTCTCGTGTTGCTAGGCAAGTTGGTAGAGGCAGAAATTCGCGAGTAGCGGAGGATGCCTAGAGCGGTTTTCGTATTGGTGTGCGGGTGGCGCGGGTTGATTTGGGGTGCAGTGCAAGGCGCGAGGAGCGCCGTGTGGCGAGCCACACAAGCGACGAGCAACGCTGCGATGCGCCCCGAAGCGGCCCGCGGCACTCGTACACCAATACGAAAACCGCTCTATATTCATCGAGCAGACAGGCGTCGGCAAGCCGGCGTCTACAAGGCATGAATCAATAACGTACTTTTCACTTTCTGTGACATTCGACAGCTTGCAAATCAATGGCAGGAAGATGGGGTAATTGGGCGGGTTTATTCCGCCTTTTTTCGTCCGCGATTTTACGGCTGTTCGTTATCCGGCGACATAACTGCACGCTTTGCAAGCGATACCGTATATTGTGCGATGATCCGCCCTTGAGGGCGTGATTTCTATAAAATGACGCTCGGTGATTTTATCTTGGCAAGGTCGGCGGTATCCGACCGCAATTTCCTGGTTTGCATAATGACGGAACAAAATAAAGAGAGTCTCATGCAGGAACAGCTATTCCAGAACAACCGCGATTGGGCCGCCTCCATGGTGGCACAAGATGCGGACTTTTTCAAAAAACTCGCATCGCAGCAATCCCCGGAATATTTATGGATCGGTTGTTCCGACAGCCGCGTACCGGCCAACGAGATTGTTGACCTGTTGCCGGGCGAATTGTTCGTCCATCGCAATATCGCCAACGTCGTGGTCCACACCGATTTGAATTGCCTGTCTGTTTTGCAATTTGCGATTGATGTGTTGGGCGTCAAACATGTGATCGTGTGCGGGCATTATGGTTGCTCCGGCGTGCATGCTGCGTTAGTGAAACGCCGTGTCGGTCTGGCCGACAACTGGTTGCGGCATGTGCAGGATGTGCATCAAAAGCATGAACGCTATCTCGGCGACGTATTGCCAAACAAGGAAAAGCAGGATCGCCTGTGCGAATTGAATGTGATCGAACAGGTGGCCAACGTATGTCAAACCACCATCGTGCAGGATGCATGGGAGCGTGGCCAATCACTGACAATCCATAGCTGGATTTATGGATTGAAGAATGGTTTGCTGAACGATCTTGGTATCACGGTGAGCGCTGCGGAAGAGTTGGCGCCGAAGTTGCAAAGTGCTTTTGCGCGCTACGAAGGCGGTTGAATCGTTCAGCCTTGCTCGCTAAGCAGGTCGTCAAAAATATTTTGACCTACTGTGTATCCATCATGCCGGTTTGCGGGCGGGCGCTTGCGTTTGAGAGCGGACAGTCAGTTTCCCCGTCATTCCCGCGCAGGCGGGAATCCATAGGGCGGTGAAGCGAGCAAGCTCAGCATGGATTCCCGCCTGCGCGGGAATGACGGGGGAAAGGTTTGCCGATAGAGCGCGGGTTCCATCCCGCCTTCGAACATGTCAAAAGAATTCTGAACACTGCTTAGAAGCAATGCTCGGGCCCCGGAAATGATTTGTCCTTCACCGCCGCAATGTACGCCTGCACCGCAGCGTCGATGCTGGTCTGGCCTTCCATGAAGTTCTTCACGAAACGTGCCTTGCGTCCCGGGAAGACGCCCAGCATATCGTGCATCACCAATACCTGGCCCGAACAATCCGGGCCGGCGCCAATGCCGATCGTCGGAATCGCCAACAGGTCGGTCACTTCCCTGCCCAACGCAGTCGGAATCGCTTCCAGCACCAGCATCGACGCGCCGGCTGCTTGCAGCGCCAATGCATCGGCTTTCAATTGCTCCGCGCCTTCGATGGTCTTGCCTTGCACTTTGTAGCCGCCAAGTTGATGCACCGACTGCGGCGTCAATCCGAGGTGCGCGCACACCGGAACAGCGCGGTCGGTCAAAAAGCGTACCGTGTCGAGCAGCCAGGCGCCGCCTTCGAGTTTGACCATTTGTGCGCCGGCCTGCATCAGTTTCACCGCATGCTTGAACGCGCTCTCCGGTGTTGCATAGGCGCCGAACGGCATATCGGCCACCAGTAACGCCGTCTGATTGCCGCGCGCCACACTGGCGGTATGGTAAGCGATGTCCGCGATCGTGACCGGCAGCGTCGACGTGTGGCCTTGGCAAACCATACCGAGCGAATCGCCCACCAGCAATACCTCGACGCCGCAGCGATCCATCAAGGCTGCAAAACTGGCGTCGTAACAGGTCAGCATGGTGATTTTTTCGCCGGCATTGCGCAGTGCCGTCAACGACGGCACCGTGATCGCCTTGCTGCGCGCGCTCTGGTTATTCTCTTGCAGGTAACCTGCCATAATTATTCCCCACGGCTAAAAAATTCCCGTTTGCCACGCATGTTTTTTATACGCGTGAGCAACAGGTCGAAATCCTCATCCCGTTCGATCGGGTTCAAATGCTCCGTGTTGACCATCAACAGCGGTGCGGCGTCGTAATGATAAAAGAAACGGCTATAACTTTCACACAGCCGGTACAGGTAGGTTTCGGAGATCGCGGCTTCCATCGGCACACCGCGTTTTTTGACGCGCTCGACCAGTGTTTCCGGCTGCGCCTGCAGGTAAATCACCAGATCCGGCTGCGGCGCTTGCGGCCGCAAATGTTCGTATAGCTGCCGGTATAAATTCAACTCGTCATCCGCCAGGGTCAGGCCGGCAAAGATCGGGTCCTTGTCGAGCAAAAAATCGGACAGGACCGGGGCATTGAATAAATCTGCCTGCGCCAGGTCCCGCAACTGGCTCATGCGCTGAAACAGGAAAAACATTTGCGTAGGCAGCGCATAGCGTGTCGCATCGCGATAGAACTTTTCCAGGAACGGATTTTCCTGCGCCTGTTCAAGCAAGGTCTGCGCGCCGGAATGCTCGGCGATTTTACGCGTGAGCGTGGTCTTGCCGACGCCGATCGGGCCTTCCACGACGATGTATTTGTATTTATCGAAATTCATGTACGAAAAATAAAATAGACGGCGCCGACCAGGCACAGCGCTGCCCACACGTAATCCAGTTTGAACGGCTGGCTCATGTAGATCATCGCAAACGGTACGAAGACGATCAGGGTAATCGCTTCCTGCATGATCTTCAGTTGCGCCAGGCTGAGTTCGCTGTAGCCGATTCGGTTGGCGGGGACTTGCAGCAGGTATTCGAATAAGGCGATCGACCAGCTCACCAGCGCTGCGATCCACCACGCCTTTCCCGCAAAATTTTTCAAGTGCCCATACCACGCAACCGTCATGAAGACGTTGGACAGGGCGAGCAATCCGACAGTTTGAACAATAACGGGAATCTGCATGGCGATCGATGGAGCATTAATCAGGTCGTGATTTTTTGAATTGCCTGTCCCGCCACGCCAGGCACAAACGCATGCGCCGG
>CAMLDH010000300.1 GCA_946478765.1 uncultured Oxalobacteraceae bacterium
CATGGAAATGCCGCTGCCGGACAACACGCTGCCGATGATGACCGGCCAAGGCCCGTTCGGCGGGATCGAAATGGGCGGCATGTTCACCACCGTGAAAGTCCGCAAAGGACTCGCCCGCAATAACTACAAGGATCCGGGCTGGTACAAGCACCCGACGGCATCGGTTGCTTATGAATGGACCGGAGGTCCTCTGCCAACGACGTGTGCTCCGGCCCAGGCAAGCGCGCCTGTGCCCGATGAAAAGGTTTTGAAAGTCAGAAAAGGAGGGCAACACCATGAGCATTAACAAGTTATCCGCAGTAATTCGCGGTTACACCGATGGCACCGCTTCCGCTCACCCCCACCATCATTGATATGGAGATCAACATGAAACAATTTATTCACATTGCCATTCTCGCGCTCGCAACTGCTGCCGGCACTGCCTTCGCGCATGGCGACGAAGAGCATCACGCCGGCAAGCAAAAAGACCATGCGGCAGCGCTGGGCAAACCCGGCAATCCGGCCAAGGTGTCACGCACCGTCGAAGTGGATATGAACGACAACATGCGGTTCACACCCGCAAACATCGCCGTCAAGCGCGGTGAAACGATCAAGTTCGTCGTGAAGAACAACGGCAAGATCAAACACGAAATGGTGCTCGGCAGCATCAAGGAATTGAGGGAACATGCCGAACTGATGCGCAAGTTTCCCGAGATGGAACATGACGATCCGAATCAGGTCGCAGTCGACCCCGGCAAGACCGGCGCAATGGTTTGGCAATTCACCAAAACCGGCACGTTTGATTTCGCCTGCCTGCAACCGGGCCATTTCGAGGCCGGCATGGTCGGCAAGATCGCCGTTAAATAACTCCCCCTTGTAATACACCGTTGAAAGGAATTTCCATGAAACTCGCTTCCACTCTCTTTGCAGCACTCGCTCTTTCCACCGGCCTTTCGCTCCATGCCATGGCTGCCGACGACATGACCAAGCCTGGCGCGATGGGTGAAATGAAATCCGATGCGGCCACATCGATGGCCGCCGGCGAGGTGAAAAAAATCGACAAGGATGCCGGAAAGATCACCATCAAGCACGGTCCGCTGGCCAATCTCGATATGCCGCCGATGACGATGGTATTTCGGGTCAAAGACCCGGCCATGCTGGATCAAGTCAAGGTAGGCGACAAGATCGGCTTCACTGCGGAAAAGCTCAATGGCGCACTGACTGTGACGAAACTTGAACCGGCCAAGTGACGCTCCCTCGCGACCGCACCCCCATGCCAGCCGAGACATTGACCCTTTCGGCATTGGCTCGGCTGTTCGGGGTCAATGTCGAAACGGTACGTTTCTATGAGGAATGGGCTGGGAAACCGCCATGGAGGGGATCAATGTAAAAAATGCAAAAACCGCGCATTTTCTGCCGGCGGTTGGCGGTCAGGCATGACAGGAAGCTTCCGCCTGATCGCCGGCCAAAGCGGCAATAATCGGGCAAGATTTGGTGTGCCCGGCAATTTCACACTCATGGATCAAATGGGCGAGTACGGTTTCCATTCGTTGCAAGTCCGCAATCTTGCTGCGGATGTGGCCCAGCCGCTCATTGGCCACTTTGCGAATGGTTTTTCGATCCATGCCATCTTCGAGTTGCAACAGCGCTGAAATTTCTTTCAGAGAAAATCCCAAATCCTGGGCACGCTTGATGAATCGGATCCGGTCAACGAGTCCAAGTGGATAGTGCCGAAATGTCGTTTCCTGCGAATCGGGTATGGGTAACAAGTTGCGCCGCTGGTAGTAGCGGATGGTTTCAATACCGACATCCGCCGCCCGTGCCAGACGGCCTATGGTCAATCCGGATTCTTTCATTTCCGATATCCTTAAAAAAGCTTGACTCCGTTGTTGGGTACAGAGTCTATGATAAGTGTATGGCCTTGCCAAATCAAGCATGAAGGAGTCAGCAATGAATCACGATACACCGAACGAACACCATCATTCGCCCCATCCAACTGCGCATCTTGGCGGAGCGCATGGCGGATCGTGCTGCGCACACGGTGCTGCCACCGATTCCGTCATATCGGACAAGTCGCATATCGATCCGGTCTGCGGAATGAAGGTCGCCGCCAATCCCGAAAAATCGGTCGAACACGAGGGACAGGCGTTTTATTTCTGCAGCCAAGGGTGCGTTACCAAGTTCCGCGCCGATCCCGGCCGTTATCTGCACCGGACTGCCGCAAACCAGACGACGGCCGTTAAGGCGCCGCCAGCCGACGCCCCGCAAGACGCGATCTATACCTGCCCCATGCATCCCGAAGTGCGGCAAATCGGTCCCGGCACCTGCCCCATCTGCGGCATGGCGCTGGAACCGCTCCTGGCCACTGCCGAAGAGGATACATCCGAACTGGACGACATGACACGCCGGTTCCGGATCGGCGTCGGGCTGACGCTGCCCCTGTTGGCCCTCACGATGAGCGAGTTTGTCCCCGGGCTGGACTTGCCGCATCGCATCGGCATGAGCGCTTTCAACTGGCTGCAGGCGCTGCTCGCGACACCGGTCGTGCTGTGGGGCGGCTGGCCGTTCTTCCAACGGGCATGGGCATCGTTCAAGAGCTGGAACCTCAATATGTTCAGCTTGATCGGTCTCGGTGTCGCAGCGGCCTATTTGTTCAGCGTCGTGGCCCTGCTCTTCCCCGCTGCGCTGCCGGCCGCCTTCAAGGCAGGCGGCATGGTGCCGCTATATTTCGAAGCCGCTGCGGTCATCGTCACGCTGGTGCTGCTCGGGCAAGTACTGGAATTGCGCGCCCGCTCGCAAACCAACAGCGCGATCAAATCGCTGCTTGCGCTCGCGCCCAATACCGCCATACGGGTGAAGGCAGACGGCAGCGAGGAAGAAGTCCATCTTGGCGAGGTGCACACCGGTGATGTGCTGCGTGTGAAACCGGGCGCCAAAATTCCGGTAGACGGTGAAGTCATCGAAGGACGGTCCAGCGTTGACGAATCAATGATCACCGGCGAATCGATCCCGGCAGAGAAGCTTCCGGGCAGCAAGGCGACCGCCGGCACTGTGAACCAGACCGGCTCGTTTCTGTTGCGTGCCGAGAAAATTGGTGCGGAAACTTTGCTGTCGCAAATCGTGCAAATGGTCAACGAAGCGAGCCGATCCCGCGCACCGATTCAAAAATTGGCGGACCGGGTTTCAAGCTGGTTTGTCCCTGGTGTCATCTTCATCGCCGTCGTTGCGTTCGCCGTATGGGCATTGGCCGGTCCCAGCCCTGCGCTTGCCAATGCGTTGGTGGTCGCGGTATCGGTGCTGATCATCGCCTGCCCGTGCGCATTGGGATTGGCAACGCCCATTTCGATCATGGTCGGCATCGGACGCGGCGCGAAGGAAGGCGTGCTCATCAAGGATGCGGAAGCACTGGAACTGATGAAAAAGGTCGATACGCTTGTCGTCGACAAGACCGGTACGCTGACGGAAGGAGCGCCAAAGGTACAACACATCGTTGCCGCCTCCGATCACAGCGAAATCGACGTGCTCGCGTACGCGGCAGCACTGGAAAAGAGGAGCGAACATCCGCTCGCACAAGCGATCCTGACTTACGCGCAAGAGAAAAATGCGGTGCTCGGCACAGTCGAGCATTTCGAATCAATCACCGGCAAAGGCGTGCAAGGCCGGATCGACGGCAAGCCGGTTGTCTTTGGCAATGCCCGAATGATGCACGACAGTGGAATCGACACCGCACCGCAGCAAGACGAAGCGCAGCGCCTGCGGGGCTTGGGTCAGACAGTCATGTTTCTAGGCATTGAAAACCGGCTCGCAGGCATTGTCAGCGTGGCCGATCCGATCAAGGCAACGACAGCGGAGGCGATCAGGCAACTGCAGGCCTCCGGCATCCGCATCGTGGTGCTAACCGGCGACAATGCTGCTACCGCGGTTGCTGTGGCGCGGCAATTGGGACTGGATGATGTCAAGGCGGAAGTCCTGCCTGAAGACAAGTTCCGCCATGTCCAGGAACTGCAGAAAGCAGGCCGCATCGTTGCAATGGCCGGCGACGGCATCAACGATGCGCCGGCGCTCGCGCAGGCAAATGTCGGCATCGCAATGGGTACCGGCACCGACGTCGCCATGCACAGCGCGCGCGTGGTGCTGGTCAAGGGCGATCTGCGGGGTATCGCCAAGGCGCGGCTGCTGAGCCAGCATACGGTGAAGAACATTCGCCAAAACTTGTTCTTCGCGTTCGTCTACAACCTCATCGGCGTACCGATCGCCGCCGGCGTGCTCTATCCGTGGTTGGGTGTATTGCTCAGCCCCATGCTCGCAAGCGCGGCAATGAGTTTGAGTTCGGTTTCGGTAATCGGGAATGCATTGCGTCTGCGCCGGACAGCGCTATGATGGCCGCATCTCAGCCTGACCTGGACCGGCCAAGGCACTGTTGAGCAAGTTTGTAGAATGTACGGCAATCGAAGTTTGCAAGCCCACATCAGGTTTCTCACCGATGCATTTGTCATTTTCAGAAGACGAATGCACGACTGTCAGAACTGGTTTGCACTGCCAATCAATATGCGATACATAATAGCCAGCATCTATTGAAGGGAAAATCGAAAATGTTGGCTTACCTGGCGAACATCAGCAAACGGTAGAGTAAGGATGTGGCGCGGTAGTCTTAGGCTTGGCTTGTCCGTTACCGCCGCTTTCGCTTGGCGGTGCCCCAGTAGCGTCTGCCATCACCCCGTTTCCACATCCTCCTCATCGAACCGGACGTGCAGATCTCCCGCATCCGGCTCTCGGACAGTACATCACGCCTTCACACACGCCACGCTACGCCCCCACGCGCAGTCAGACGCACGAGCCCGAAGTGCCCGTAGAGGTGCGAGAGTGGATACGTCCCGCCCCGGCGTCGCCTGACCTTGTGCTTGGAACGCAACCACCGACGCAACCGCACAGCCGTGTAGCTGTCGAGCGCCCGATACGCTTTGCTGAC
>CAMLDH010000301.1 GCA_946478765.1 uncultured Oxalobacteraceae bacterium
GCAGGAGGAGGGGACCGTTCATTGTTGATGTTGAGTACATCTAACAACGCAAAATTTGAAAAAAACCAGAAACCCTCAACTTGAAAATTGAACTTTCAAAGACCTTTAAAGGGGGGGGGGCAATAAGCTCCCCTTGCGACAGCAATTTTTACTGTCGCAACAGCGCAGCTCTGGACTGCGATGGTTGATCGTTACGTGTGATTACGCAGGAATCAGGACATGCCTGAAAATTTTTTCCCTGTGCCTATGGGAACTGATGGTGGATTGAAGAATGCAGCGAATATTGTTACGGATTTTCAGCCGTCATTGCCAGGAATGCACGGCCAGAAGATCACGCCGCGAAAAGCGATACCTGCCCATGCGTGGTTCGTGGAATCCTCATTCCTGACATCGCTTTGCGCAGGCTAAGCGGACGCATGTCCGTCCACACCGCATTGATATAGGCAAGGCATTCCGGTTTTAGTCCGACAACACCCGTGTCTTTCCACCCTGATGCATTTTCTTTTCCATGCATCCAAAGAGCATATTGCTCCTCATGGTTCACAACGACCTTGTATCGAATATTTTCAATCACCATAGCTCTCACCTCGGAACGTTTAAGAGTTCACCGACACGCTCGTAGAAGAACGATTGCTGTCGACGGGGTGAATTTTATAGAGCTATTGTTACTAGGAAATTACATGATTGGATAAAGTGGACATGCTGGGCATTGATGGATGAATGGTATGCAAGCCAGCCATATAAAATAACGTCTTTCCATCTCCTTGACGCAGGATCCAGACACCATGCATATACCCCACACAGCACCCTACGGCACGTGGCTGTCCCCGATTGGCGGTGCGCTCGTGGCGGCAGGGTCGCGCTCGCTTGCACAGCCGCGCATCCACGGCGCAAACATTGATTGGCTGGAAGGCCGCGCGGCCGAAGGCGGCCGCATGACCTTGTTGCGCGCCCGGGATGGCGGGCCGGCGAGCGAATGCACGCCGGCGCCGTTCAATGTGCGCACGCGGGTGCATGAGTACGGCGGCGCGGCGTATTTGCCGCTCGATGACGGCGTGCTGTTCTCGCACTTTGCCGACAACCGTCTTTATATCCAGCAAGGCGCGGCCCCTGCGATACCCGTTACCGGCAACGACAAGCACCGCCATGCCGACTTCATACACGACCAGGCACGCCGACGCTTGATCGGCATCAGAGAAGATCACACGCTATCGGACGCGCAGCCAACCAATACGATATGCGCGGTGGCGCTGGACGGCAGCGGCAGCGAAACGGTGCTGGTCGAGGGCGCCGATTTCTATGCGGCGCCGCGACTTTCTCCCGATGGCAAGCAATTAGCGTGGTTGAGCTGGAACCATCCGCACATGCCGTGGACAGCCACCGAATGTTGGCTGGCCGATGTCATGGAAGACGGCGCGCTCGGCGCGTCGCGCAAGATCGCCGGCGGCGCATCGGAATCCATTTGCCAGCCGGAATGGTCGCCCGATGGCCGGCTGTATTTTGTCTCCGATCGCAGCGGCTGGTGGAACATCTATCGCATGGACGGCGAGAACAGCGTGCCGCTGCATCCGATGCCGGCCGAGTTCGGCTGCCCGCATTGGGTGTTTGGAAAAAGGATGTATGGCTTCATTTCCGCCGAGGAGATCGGATGCACGTATATCGAGAATGGCGTCAGTCATCTGGCCCGTATCGATGTGGCGAATGGCAACTTGCAAAGAATCGACACCGGCTACACCGACATTCAAGAGCTGTGCACCGGTCCCGGCTTCATGGTGCTGATTGCGGGTTCGCCGACGACGCCGCTGGAAGTTGTGCGCATCGATCTGGCGAGCGGAAAGACCGAGGTATTGGCACGCAGCATCGACAGCTTGCCGGCGCGGGCGTATTTATCGGTCCCCGGCAGCATCAGTTTTCCCAGCGCCAATGGACGTACCGTGCATGCGTTCCATTACCCGCCGATCAATTGCGATTACGCCACGCCTGCCGGCGACAAGCCGCCGCTGATCGTGATCAGCCATGGCGGTCCGACCGGGATGGCGACCTGCACCCTGAAACTCTCGACCCAATACTGGACCAGCCGCGGCTTCGCGGTACTGGACGTGAACTACGGCGGCAGCAGCGGATTCGGCCGCGCGTATCAGGATGCGCTCAAAGGGCAGTGGGGCATCGTCGATGTCGAAGATTGCGTCAGCGGCGCGCGCTTCCTGGCCGAACGCGGACTGGTCGATTCGCAACGGCTGATCATCCGCGGCGGCAGCGCCGGCGGCTTCACGACCCTGTGCGCATTGGCGTTCCACGATGTGTTCAAGGCGGGCGCAAGCTACTACGGCGTGAGCGACCTGAAGGCGCTCGACGAGGAGTCGCACAAGTTCGAGTCGCACTACAACCATTACCTGATCGCGCCGGCGCCGCAATGTGAACCGATTTACCTGGCGCGCTCGCCGATTCATCATACCGACCGGTTGCGCAGTCCCATGATTTTCTTCCAGGGACTGGACGATAAAGTAGTGCCGCCGCCGCAATCCGAAGTGATGGTCGAGGCATTGAAAGCGCGCGGCATCCCGGTGGCGTACCTGGCCTTCGAGGGAGAAGGGCACGGCTTTCGCCAGGCGCAGAATATTCAGCGGACGCTGGAAGCGGAACTGTATTTTTATGCACGGGTGTTCGGCTTTACGCTGCCGCAGCCGGTGGAAGCGGTGACGATCCATCACCTGTAATTGCCAGCACCCTTACGAGACCATGCACATGTCCGCCGATACCACCGCAACGAACAAATTGATGGATACATTCGATGGCCGCCAGAGTGTCTGGCTGTTCGGCTATGGTTCGTTGATATTCAAGGCCGACTTCTCGTTTGTCGAGCGCCGTCCCGCCAGCATCCGCAATTGGACGCGGCGATTCTGGCAGGGCTCGCACGACCACCGCGGGACCGTGGATTCCCCCGGCAGAGTGGCCACCCTGATCCCTCAGGCCGGCACCGTTTGCGACGGCATGGCGTATCTGATTACGCCCCAGGTTTTCGGCCATCTCGATCATCGCGAAAAAAATGGATACCTGCGCGTCATCACAGACATGACTTTCGACGATCGCAGCAGCGCGGAAGGATTGGTCTATATCGCCCCGGCGGACAATGCCGCCTTCCTCGGCCCGGCATCCGAACGGGCGATCGCAACACAAATAGCCGCCGCCGTCGGACCGAGCGGCCGCAATCGCGACTACCTCACCGATCTGGCAGGCGCATTGAGGCAACTGGGGAAACATGACCCGCATGTGTTTGCAATCGAGCAGCACCTGATCGCACTCGAAAGCGATTAGCGGACCGTCATTCCCATCCCATTCGGAATTTTTGTGCGATTACTTACATTGCGGGGTGAACGATTACTGAAAGTCAGTGCTTGAAAAGCGATGCATCAGCAATAAGTTGCGCATAACATTCCGTTATCGCTTCTTGCCGTTTAGGCACAAGCGCCATGGCAAGCTGTGCCATCTCCTCTATGCTAGGCTCCTTCCCCTCGGCCTGGATGAATTGGTTGCATTCTTCATCGAGCTGCTTGTCGATTTCCTTGCTTACGACTTCCAATTCCTGTGTAAATCGATCCCCCATCTGTTTATTTGCCGCGGGGGATTCCAGCAAGCACTGAGCGATCTGCATCGGGTCGTTGAACTTTTCTACGGCCTTGGCGGCAATGGTTTCTATTTGCTCCTGGTTCAGTTCTGTGTTGTCGATGTGGCCGTATCTAAGGTCCTCGATTTTGAGATGAAAGTCCGGAATTTTCTCGCGTAACTTCTCCGCAACTAGGCGATGTATTGCCTGATAAGCCTCAGTCTTTGGTTCCGGCAGCTGCTTGAGGAGTTCCTTGTCCGCTGCCGCCTTTACCGCACCACCAATAACATGCAATAGGGCATTTTTTGGGGTCATGTTTTCCAGGCCATGCGTATCTAACTGTTGCATCATGATATTGAAGCCCATATTGGCGCGGTCTATGCATGAAGCATTGATTTCCAGCACCTGATTCGCAAGGCCGGACCGATGCTCAGGATCTTTTTCAAGCGCGTCCAAGAGGTTGTTGACGAGCGCCGCCCGTGTACTGGATATGGTTCCCCGTGCCTCTTTAATGGAATGTTGCAGAATACGGTTGAGCAAATGAGATACCTTCGCAGTGCGGTCTATTCCGTTACGGTCGACGAACAATCTCGCCTGCGTCCAATCGAAAGACCTGCTTGCGGATGCGGAGGAGGAGGAGCCCGCGCGATGGCCCCGAATCTCGCCTACGACTTCAGCAATCGGCCTGCCGGCCAAGTGCTCGTCCCGCAAATGAGCAGCAGCACGAGCAAGTTCTACATTCGCTGCAATGCGGCGGATGCTGTCGAGTCCGAGCGCAAGAAGAAGGGTTCCAGCGGTACCAAACCCTAAAATTTTCGCAGGCATGTTGTTGAAGGGATTGATATCATTGCCAGAAGTATTGTGAGTAGATTGAATCCCTATCTGGATGATCGTATTCATCATAAACCCGACAAATTGCACACCGCTCGCCAGAAACAGAACGGGTGAGTTATCTGTTAGAAAGTTTGCCGCGCCTACCACTTGTGCCCCCCCATGTCGCAGACCCTCCGCCATCCGATTGAACACGGCCGGGCGCCGGTTTTGAAGGGCGTTGGCTGGATGGGGCAGCGCATTCTCCCGAGGGGCGAGTGGTGCTGCATCGTCCTCGATCCCTATAGCCACATGGGGAGGAGGTTCGGCTTGTTGAGCAGGGTGAATAGGCTGAAGAGGTACTGCGTTATTAACGTGCATTTGATTAAATTCCATTAAAAAATTTGTAAGTCAATGTTTTTCTCTCCAGGATCCTGAACTAGTAGTCCATCACCCTTCAAATTTCAAATTTCAAATTTCAAATTTCAAATTTCAAATTTCAAATTTCAAATTTCAAA
>CAMLDH010000302.1 GCA_946478765.1 uncultured Oxalobacteraceae bacterium
GGGAACATCTTTCGAGGACCAGGTAGACAATGTTTGATTCATTAACAGGAAACACCAGAGTAAAGAATGTTTTGAAACACATGCTTTCGTCGGGTCGCTTACCTGGCGCCCTTCTCTTTGTGCGTTCATCGCGGTGTTGATGGCGATATTGCGCTCGGCATGAAGCGTGAGGGTGTTGGCCGACCAGCTCACCGAGTCGTTGACGAAGATGTCGCCATTGCCGCCCGCCGACCCTTGGGTGACGGTCGAGATGGTGACATTGCCGCCGGCAAGCTGGGTCGCAAGCGCGCTGCCGGTGATATTGCCGCCCGCGGCCGCGATGGTGAAGTCATTGGGATCGATGAGCCAGACACCGGTCTTGCCGCTTTCAGCCTGGGTGGTAATCCTGGCGCTGTCGGCCACCGTCACCTTGGCCGCCGAGGTTTCGATGAATCCGCCGTCGCCGCCCTGCGGGGCGGAGGCATCGAGCGTTCCGGCGATATTGGCCTCGCCATGATCCATATCCCCGAGCAGCAGGATGCGGCCCTTTTTGCTGGCGATGGTCCGCGCCTGCACCGTCCCGGTGTTGTTGACGACCCCTTGGAGCGCGTCGGATGCCCCCTTGGCGGTCAGGATCGCCGTGCCGCCGTCGGCCTGAATGAGGCCCTTGTTCTCAACCAGTGTGGCAAGCGTGGACGCCTTCAGCTGCACCGACAACAGGCCGTCGCCATCGAAATCGAGCAGCGCATCGGTGCCGGCGGCCAGCGCCGCATTGCCATTGATGGCGCCCTCATTGATGACGGAAGGCGCGATCAACGCCACGACATGGCCCTGGATGCCGCCTTGATTGACGATGGCGCGGCCCTCGCCGCTGAAATGGTATTTCCCTGCCAGAAAATCCCGATCCGTCAGCCCCAGCGTCGAGGCGACAAAGGCGCCGGTTTGCACCGATCCGCCCTGGCCGATCAGCACACCGTTCGGATTGACGAGGAACACCTGGCCGTTGGCCTTGAGTGAACCGAGAATCTGCGACGGCGCCTGCCCGATGACACGGTTGAGCGCGACCGATGCAGCGCTCGGCTGGAGGAAGGTAACGGCAGCATCCTTGCCGATGGAAAAGCTCTGCCAGTTGGCGATCAGCTTGTCCGTCGATTGATGGACCGTCATGGCATTGCCATTGCTCACGATCGCACCCTGCCCGGAGACGATCTTGCCGCCCGTCGGCAAAACGCTTTGCGCAAGCGCGGGCGCGGCCAGCGCGATGGAAGAAGCGAGCGCGGTGGCAAGTTTGCGTCGCCCGGTCTTCTTGCCCCGGCCTCCGTTGGCACATTCGGGAACGACGACAAGGCGATTAAGCGCCTTCGACCAGATGAGCTTGTAGATCTTGTTCATGACTTGCTCCCATCAAAACCGGATTGCACCCTGCAGCCAGAATTGCCGAGGCCTCGTCTGGCCATTGGCATCGACGCCGTTCACGCTGCTGCGGCCGGGATTGTTCCCGAGCCCATGGGCGTAATAGGCTGCGAGGCTCAGATCCTGCCGCGTCCAACGCATCCCCAGCCCGGCGCCCGCCAGGCCGTAAACGTTGCAGCCGCAAGCCGTGAGCAAGGGCACGTCGTTCGGATTCCTGTTGATCCGCACGCGACCGCCATCGAGGAAAGCCGACAGTTGCACCTGCCCCCATGATGCCGGGACCGGCGCGTCGTAGCGAAGCTCGACCGTGCCCAAGAACCCCATGTCGCCGCGCCCTTCGCCCACCGGCCAGCCGCGCACGCCGTACGGTCCGCCCAGGGCGAAATCTTCCGACGAGTCGAGATTCTTGCTTGCCCACTGGCCATAGACGTGCGTGAACAGGGCGAAATCCCCCGGCAGAGTCTGCAGCCTGGCCAAGCCCGCGCTCAAGCGCTGGTAGTGGCCTTGCGTCTTCAGCCCCGCCGCATCCGCGGCCAGCGCCGCAGGCACGCGCGACAGATCGAGATCGCCCCAGGTCCACTCCAAGGACCCGCTCGTCAACGCGCCGCCGCCAAGCGCATCCCGCAGTTCGCCGGCAAGAGCAACATTGCCGGACCGGACCCGCTTGTCCTGAAGCCGCCCGGCGATCGCGTCGTCGATGAGCGCCTTCCACTGGAGCCCGGTGGAAAGCCGCAGGTTCAGGCGGCGCGAGCGGATCAAGCCATAGTCCAGACCCGCCCCGGCATGACGGGCGAAGCCTTCAAGGCCGGCCAGGCGGCCAAGTCCCTCAATGTTGCGATAGGCCAGATAGTCGTAGCTTGCATGGGCAGTGAAGCCGCTCGCGCCCCAAGGAACGCTCACCTCGGCCTGACCGAATTTCTGGCCTTCCGAAAAAGCGCCCGTAAAGCGGGTCTGGTCACCCAGGCCGGTGAGATCGGCGAACGCGACGAGCGCATTGCCTTGGGCGCGGCCGGTGTCGACACTGCCGTAATTGTCGCTCCAGAGCGAAGCGGACAAGATCGGCGCCTGCTCGACGCCCACGACAAGCCGGCTGGTGTTGGGTGTCGTCCCCGGTACAAGCTTGGCGCGCGCCGTCACGCCGGGAAGATCATTCATGCGCAGAATCGCTTCTTCGAGCGCCTGCTTGGCGACGCTGTCCGCCGGCACCTGGCTCTGGGCAATCGCAAGCAACAGCGCTTCCCGAATCCGCGCGCCCTTGCCGCGCTCGATGTCGATCCGCTCCAGCGCGCCTTCGGCGATGTCGAGGGTGACGATGCCCGCGGTAATATCCTGCGGCGGAAGAACGGCGCGGGCAAGCAGACGACCTTGTTTCTGAAGCGCGGCCGTCACTTCGTCGGCAAGCGCCTGGAGGCTCGCAATGCCGGCGCGCTTGTTATGGACCGCAGCAGCAAATCGCTCCCGCTCGGCGGGCGACAGCAAATCGGCCTTGCCGGTGAAGCGCAATTCCTTGACAAGAAGGGTTTCGCCCGTCTCGGGCAGTGCCGGCGGCGCCTGTTTGCCGCGGGGCTCCTCCGGCTTGGACGGTCGTTCGGACTTTTGCAATTCCTGTTGCCGCTGCTGTTCACGCAACAGCGATCCGGCGTCCTGCGCCAGGGCTATGCCGGGGACAGTGGTCAGCAATGCGGTAGCAGTGATGCCGCGCGACAAAAAACCAGACAGGCGTCTGGCCGATTTCGCCTCTTTGATTTGGATTGAATGAAGAAAATGCTTACCCACCCCAAGCTCTCCGTTGACTTGCAAATTTATAGAGCGAAAGAGTACCTTACTTTTGATGTTTTGCCACAACATTCAGAAAGGAAACGAAGATGAGCAGGTTTAACAGAGCATCGCACGATTTGGCATTGTCAATGCCATCTGGCCTGGGCAGGATTGCTAACTTTTTAGGGATTGCATTAAAGAAATTTTTATTAGGATGCACGGTTTAATAACGCATGCGATACAAGGCTAATCCGAACCATTCGTAAAGCGCGTAGTACGAGCGGCGAAGGCCTTCCGCGCTTGGCAGAAAATGAAATGGCGCCAGCGCATCCCGGCTGAAAAACATCGTCGGCGCCGCAACAACTTCAAGACCGTTTTGAGCGAATGCCCTCTGCGAACGCGGCATGTGCATGGCATCGGTCACCAGCAAAATGCGCTGCACGCCTTCCTGCTTCAGGCGTTTCGCGGAAAATGCCGCGTTTTCCGCCGTATTGCTTGAATCCCCTTCGATCCATTTGACCGGCACGCCAAATTCGTCGCGCAAGGCGCGCGCCATGCCGACCGCCTTCGGCTCGACCGAACCATCCGGCGCGCCGTTGCCGCCTGACACCAGTATCGGCAACCGCGTCTCATGCTGCAACTTCGCCGCATATCGGAGGCGCGCAAGAGCGATATAGTCAGGTATATCCTTATTTCCATACTCGGGTGCCCGTGCAAGACGTCCGGCGGCCAACACCACGATCGCTTGCGCACCGGTGCCGCTGACTGACGCCAGCGGTGCAGTCAAGCCCTCGAGCGGATATACCAACAGTCGCGCACCGGCACTGGTACACAACACGAACAGCACCATCAGCGCGACCCCACTCACGGTCCGGCCGAGACGCGTCCAGCGTCGGCGCAGCATGAATCCGGCTGCGATAATCAGGAACAGGCTTGACGGCGGAAGGATCAGTTCGCGCAATATACCGGTGGCAAGAACGCTTGTACTCATATCGTGACTTCAAGGAATTGGAAACAATTTCGCTGCAATTTGTTGGGGGAAGATACCACGTCTGAATCCAATCCAAACCCATTTCACGCCCCGGCCGTATTGATTGGACGCACCGCCACCCCGATCGGGTAACGGCTGCTCGAAAAGCCGATCCGCTGGATACGCCGGTTTGCACAACGCGACAATGCAATGCCAATGGCATTGCAATAACGCGCGCGGCCCCAACGCGCCAGGAATGAAAAGTGGGAGGGCCGCGCCTATCGTCACGCGGACGACAACAGCGTGACCGCGCATTCGGGAGGGATGGAACCGAGACCGGTCGAATCGGTATTGGTGGTGGACGATAGCGCGACAGTGCGCGCCGTCATGCGATTTGTGCAGCGTCGCGCTTAACGAATTCGATGAAGCGCGGCACCGATGACAGACGCGGCCAGCCACGTCATGAATGCGGATGGCAACCACCCCAGCCCGACGCCAAGCACCACGCCGTAAGTTGTGATCCCGTATAGATAGCAAGAGATGAAAACGATCAGGATCGCGCATACACTCAGACGCCCGGCGGCAACACCGCGCAGCCCCTTGGAATCGATTCCCGCCGATATTGAACTGCGATGGGCTTCAGATGCAGCGCCACTGATTTCAGGGACGTTGTTGCGACACGAATTTTTAGTGTTCATGAGCAGTCCTATGCGTTTTTTCGATTCCATATTTACCTTTAGAGTCGATCGAAAAATCATCAGACCGTTCATGTAGCAGAGATGAGGCAAATCATGCTCATCGTCGGCTAG
>CAMLDH010000303.1 GCA_946478765.1 uncultured Oxalobacteraceae bacterium
ACCCTCTCCGTCGTTCCGATGAAAATTGCCGCTCGGTACGAGACCAGCGCTGCTACGACATCCTCCCACTTCGTAGTAAGCTTCATCCATGAACACCTCACCTAACCAAGACCCATTCCCCGCCGCCCGCTTCATCAAGGAAATCGGCCGCGGAAAAGACGGTGCGCGCAGCATGTCGCGCGCTGATGCGCGAGAACTGTATGCCGCCATGCTCGACGGCCGTGTATCCGATCTGGAACTCGGCGCGATCCTCCTCGCCATGCGCATCAAGGGCGAGTCGGTCGATGAAATCGCCGGCTTTCTCGATGCCGCGGAAAGGTCGTTCGAGCGCCTGACCGCACCTGCCGGCATCTACGCGCCGATCGTGATCCCGAGCTACAACGGTTCGCGTCACATGGCGAATCTGACGCCGCTCCTGGTGATGCTGCTGGCGCGGGAGGGTGCGCCGGTGCTGGTGCACGGCGTGATCCACGATCCGAACCGCGTGACGACTGCGGAAATTTTTCAGGAGCTCGGCTTACCGTTTTCGCATACCGTGCAGCAGGCCGAAGCGCAGTTCGCGCAACGCGCGCCGGCATTCATGACGATCGATGACTTAGCACCGCGCATGGCGCGTATCCTGGCGTTGCGGCGGGTACTCGGCGTGCGCAGCTCGACCCATACCCTCGTGAAAATCATGCAACCTTTTGTGGGGCCGGCATTGCGATTGACGTCGTATACCCACCCGGAATACTTGGAGATGCTCGCCGCTTATTTTGTGAGCGCGGCCCCGGCCGCGCGCGGCGATGCATTCCTGATGCGCGGTACCGAAGGCGAAACCGTTGCAAATGCCAAACGCGCGCAGCAAATCGACTGGTTTCACGATGGCGAGCGGTCGATTCTGGTCGAAAAGCAGCAGCCGGTAGACGAACTGCCAGCGTTGCCTGCAGCACGCGATGCAGCCACCACGGCGGCGTGGATACGGAGCGCGCTGGCGGGAAAACAGCCGATTCCGGCGCCGATTGCGGAACAGGTTGAACACTGTTTGCTGGTGGCAAAGCGTCTACAGACTTCAAGTATTATGGAACGGCGTTAGCGCATTACCTTGTTCCTGACGCGACGTGCGGTGCGCGTTGCAAACGCAGCTTTTTTTCATTGGCTGATCGGTGTTACGCGCACGCCGCATCACATTTTTCGCCCCTCTTTTTTCTTCTTCCTCCTCCTTTTATTTCTGCAAGCGGGCAATTATTTTTATTTAGAAATTTATTGTTCATAGGCATTTTTTGCAGGAACTTTATCTCTTCCGGAAAGCCCAAGATGGACGGTTGCATTATGTTGCCGTTTGTTCTTTTTTGTGAGGTGTGCGCATTGCGCTTCCGGACACAAAGCGATACGCAATGACGGTATCGTTTCCCTGTTTTTTTCGTTGAAATTTAATTAAAACCATTGCGGGACAGGGTGAAGTGCAAAGTGCGGCACGACGCTGTCTTCAACAAATTAATAACATTGCGGACCGAGTTCAGCACAGCCCAGGCATCGCCTAGGCATACCGCTACTTGAACACAACAAATTAATAAAACATTGCGGGGCAGAGCCAAGTGCAAAGTGCAAAAGTGCAGCACGACTCTGTCTTCATAAACCTAGGGAGGGGAAGACATGCCGTCATGGACGCTTCCGTCGTTCATCCTGGCGCAGCCGATTCAATGGAATGCGCTATTGGTGTTCGGCGGCTTGTTGTTGTTCGGGTTGATCGGCGGGCATCTGGCATCGAAGAATCCATGGATACCTCGCATGACAGGCTACCTGCTGGTGGGGTTCGCGCTGGGGGCGGGCGGATTGAATTGGCTGTCCGGCGATGTAATGCGGTTGGCGAATATTTTCGCCGATATCGCAGTCGCGCTGATGGTGTATCAGCTCGGACGTTATGTCGATATCGGGTGGTTGCGGCGAGAGAAATGGTTGCTGATCAGCGTCGTAACCGGTGCGCTGTTGTGCTTTTCGTTCGTGTGGGCGGCACTGGAATGGTGTAATTTTCCGCGGCCGCTGGCCATGCTGGCCGGCGTTCTCGCAATCGGGACCGCACCTGCTGTCGTCATGGTGGTGGTGCGCGATCTGAAAGCGGAAGGGCACATCACGCGACGTCTGGCGGCAATGACCGCATTGAATAATCTCATCGCGTTGCTGGCCGCCTATCTGCTGTTGCCGATGGTGGCGACCGAAGGGCCGACCGCACTGTCGACGTTCGTCTTGCACACACTGTATTCGCTTTGCGGTTCATTGCTGCTGGCGTATGTTACCTACCGCTTGACGATGCCGCTGGCGCGTTTGCTCGGGCGCGAACGCACGCGGCAATTCGTGCTGGTCATCGCGGTGATCACCTTGATCATCGGCGCCGCACATGCATTGCAACTGCCAGTGCTGCTGGCGATGCTGTTTTTCTCCATCCTGTCGAAAAATCTCGATCGGCAGTACGACCTGATGGAGCTGGAATTCGACATCGCCAGCGAACTCTTCATCGTTGTGCTGTTTGTGACGATCGGCGCATCGACACAGCTGTCGGAGTTGTTCACGATCGGTGTCGCCGTTGCGGCCTTGATAGGCGCGCGCTTTGCCGCGATCGGCTGCAGTGTGTTCGCATTCGCGCGGCCGGCAAGATTGAAATGGCGGCAGGCGGCATTGCTCGTGATGGGTAACTTGCCCATGGCCGAATCCGGGCTGGGGCTGATACAGATTTCTTTCGTCTATCCGCACACGACCGCCGAAATTGCACCGTTGCTGGCGGGTGCGTTGATTGTTCTGGAATTGTTCGGCCCGATTGCAACGCAATTCGCATTGATACGATCAGGCGAAAGCGGGCGCGAAGTGTGAAAGCGTTTATCCATGATCAGCATGTACGGATCATGGATAAAAAATGTTCCGATCAACAGAGGAGAAAGTCATGGACATCCTGCCGTTTACGACATCAACACCATTCACGATGGGCATTGAGCTGGAGCTGCAACTGGTCAATCGCCGCAATTACAATCTGGCCACCGATGCGCTCGATTTGCTGGCGTGGATCAAACCGCGCGATTTGCAAAAGCAGATCAAGCTGGAAATCACGCAAGGGATGATCGAATTGAATTCGGCTATTCATACCCGTGTCGATGAACTGGTGGAGGAATTGAAGCAATTACGCTCTGCGCTGATCAACGGTGCACAGCATTTGAATATCGATGTCGCCGGCGGCGGCGCCCATCCATTCCAGAGCTGGAACGAGCAGCGCATCACGCCCAGCGAACGCTTCAACGAGCTGCATAAAAAATACGGCTACCTGGCGAAGACATTTACCGTGTTCGGCCAGCATATCCATATCGGTGTCGAGAACGGCGACGATGCGCTCTACCTGACGCATGGCTTTTCGCGTTTTGTGCCGCACTTCATTGCGCTGTCGGCGGCCTCGCCCTTTTATCAAGGCGTCGATACGGCATTCGATTCTTCGCGCAGCAACGTGGTGCGCGCATTTCCATTGGCGGGAACCGTGCCGCTGCTTACACGCTGGGAAGAGTTTGAGGCGTATTACGACGACTTGCGCAATATCGGCATCATCGGCAGCATGAAGGACTTCTATTGGGATATCCGGCCCAAGCCGGAATACGGCACGGTCGAGATTCGCGTGTGCGACACGCCGTTGACGCTGGAGCATGCGGCATTGCTGGGCTGCTATGCGCAATTGCTGGCGCGCTGGATATTGACCGAGCGGCCCTTCGTCATCGACGATGATTTTTACCTGCTCTATCAGTACAACCGCTTCGAAGCCAGCCGCTATGGTCTGGATGGCGCGATCGCAGTGCCGGGCAGTAAACAGGCGTCGGAGCCGCAGAAGCAGGCGATTTTCACCAGCGTGCTGGACCGCCTGCAAGACTTGAAACGCTATGCGCAGAACGATGCGGAACGCATGGCATTGAAGCGCTTGCGCTACATGGCATACGAGCGGATAAACGATGCGGGCTGGTTGCGGAAAACCTTCAAGCAGCGCGGTTCGCTCAACGACGTGATGCGGATTTCGTCGGAGCTGTGGATGAATCACACCTCGTCACCGTATTTTCACTAGTAGTTCGCCCCACTTAAATTGGCGGGTTATGCCGAGTTGATCAAAGGCGAGTGCAAGGCGCAAAGCACAGTCAGGGTGGTTCTCCTGACGCGCATTTGCAACGCCGCAATCGACTTCGAGCAACCGGCAGAACCCGCCAATTTAAGTGGGGCGGACTACTAGCTTACAATCACGGCTTATTCCAAAATGATTAAGCCATGAGCAAACAATATGATGTCGCAGTGATCGGCGCCGGCGCGGCCGGCATGATGTGCGCCGCCGTCGCCGGCCAGCGCGGCAAGCGCGTGGTGCTGATCGACCATGCGGCCAAACTGGCGGAGAAAATCCGTATCTCCGGCGGCGGGCGCTGCAATTTCACCAACCTGCATGCGACGCCGCAAAATTTCCTGTCGCAAAATCCGCATTTCTGCAAAAGCGCATTGTCGCGTTACACGCCGCAGGATTTTCTGGCGTTGATGAAGCGCTATCGCATCGCGTATCACGAAAAGCATAAAGGACAGTTGTTCTGCGACCGTTCCGCAGAAGACATCATCGACATGCTGAAGGCCGAATGCAACGCCGGCAATGTCGAATGGCGTATGCCGTGCACAGTCAATGCGATCGGCAAATCCGGCGACGCATTTCGTCTCGATACCGATGCCGGCGAAATACTGGCCGATAATGTCGTGATCGCCACCGGCGGCTTGTCGATTCCCAAGATTGGCGCCACCGATTTCGGGTTTCGCATCGCCAAACAATTCGGCCTGAAGCTGATCGAGCCGCGTCCGGCGCTGGTGCCGCTGACCTTTGATGATGCAGCATGGCAGCCGTTCGCGTCGCTGG
>CAMLDH010000304.1 GCA_946478765.1 uncultured Oxalobacteraceae bacterium
CAACATTTTGCAATCTGATCGTCGGGCGTGGCGATCGGATAGATGTCGGCTGGCCGGATATCTGCATAGTCGGCAATCGCGCTGCCTGCACCCATGAAGGCAACGGCGCGTTGCGCGCTGTCGAGCGTGCGTGTCAGCACATCCTGAAGTTTGAGTGTCCGCTTCGATACCCATAGCCGACCCAGCGCCTTGCCGACATTTCCGCATCCGATGAGGGTGAGCGTTTTGTGCAAGCCGGTACTCCCTTGTCAATTAAGCCAAAAGCTTCACGCTTGGCGACGTTTGCCAATAATTGAATACCTGACAATTGATGCATCGCCGCTTGTGCGTTCGCAAGGACGCGATTGAATGGCTATATTGCGATTTGCTCCAATGCTTCCTGCTGTTCCAGCCATTCCGCTTCCAGCTGTTCCAGCTCTTTTGCATAATAAGTCTGGTCGGTGAGCAGCGTCGTCAACTCTTTCTTCTTTGCGACATCGTACATTTCCGGATCGGCCAGACGCGTATCGACCGTCGCTTTTTGCGCGTTGCGTTTCGCGATCTGCTCTTCCAGTTTTTTGATCCGGGATTCGATCGGTTTTTTTAGCGCGGCCAGGCGCTGCCGCTCTTCCGCTTCCGCGCGCTTTTGGTCGCGACGGTCAACGTTCGATACTGCTGCCGGTGCAACGGGTGTTGCCGCTTTCGATTTGGCGGCGGCCGGCAACGGTGCGGCGGTCGCGTTGTTCTTGTTGTCGAGCTTGGTCTTGAACAGCCAGTCGCGATAATCGTCCAGATCGCCGTCGAACGGCTGCAACTTGCCATCGGCGACGATGATGAATTGATCGGTGGTGGCACGCAGCAAGTGGCGATCATGCGAGACCAGGACCAGCGTGCCGTCGAATTGCGCCAGCGCGTCGGTCAGCGCCTCGCGGGTTTCCAGGTCCAGATGGTTGGTCGGCTCATCCAGCAACAGCAGGTTGGGGCGCTGCCAGACGATCAGCGCCAGCGCCAGACGCGCTTTCTCGCCGCCGGAGAAAGGCGCGATCTTGCTGGTGACCATCTGGCCGTTGAAATTGAAGCTGCCGAGGAAATTGCGCAACTCTTGCTCGCGCACGGTAGGGGCAATACGTCCCAGATGCCATAGCGGCGATTCTTCATGACGCAACATTTCAACCTGGTGCTGCGCGAAGTAGCCGATGGCCAGACCCTTGCCGAATTGAGCGTCGCCATTGAGCGGTTTCAGTTCGCCCGCAATGGTCTTGATCAGCGTTGATTTGCCTGCGCCGTTGACACCGAGCAGTCCGATGCGCTGGCCTATTTGCAAAGAAAAATTGATGCCGGATACGATGGTCTTTTCAGTGAAGCTATGGTCGGTTTCGCTTTCCAATCGGTAGCCGGCATTAACGTCTTCCATGACCAGGAGCGGATTGGGCGCGCTGGCCGGTTCGCGAAATTCAAACGAAAATTCGGCGGCGGCCCGCAGCGGCGCCAGTTCTTCCATCTTGGCCAGCGCTTTCATGCGGCTCTGCGCCTGGCGTGCCTTGCTGGCTTGCGCCTTGAAGCGGTTGATGAAGGATTCGAGATGCGCGCGTTGCCGTGTCTGCTTTTCCAGCGCGCCTTGCGCCAGGATCATCGCGGCGGCACGTTGGCGCTCGAACGATGAATAGTTGCCGGCGTAGCGCTTCAGCTTGCGCTCGTCGATATGCACGATCACGTTGACCACGCCGTCAAGAAAGTCGCGGTCATGCGAAATGATAATCAGGGTGCCGGCATAGCGCTTCAGCCAATCTTCGAGCCAGATGATCGCGTCCAGATCCAGATGGTTGGTCGGTTCGTCGAGCAGCAGCAAATCGGAGGGGCACATCAGCGCTTGCGCCAGATTCAGGCGCATGCGCCAGCCGCCGGAGAAGCTGGCGACCGGCTGCCTCATTTGTTCCATCGTGAAGCCGAGGCCGGTCAGCAATTGCTCTGCACGCGAGCGCACCGTGTAGGCGTCGGCATCGGCCAGTGCGCTGTACAGCTCGGCGATCAAGGTACCGTTGGCGGCGCTTTCCGGTTCGCTTTCGAGAAACGTCAGTTCTTCTTCCAGTTGGCGCAGCGTGACATCGCCGTCGATCGCATATTCGATGGCGGCGCGTTCGAGTGCCGGTGTTTCCTGCGCGACGTAGGCCATGCGCCATTTCGCCGGGAAATCGATCTCGCCCTGGTCGGCATGCAACTCGCCGCGCAGCATGGCGAACAGGCTCGATTTGCCGGCGCCGTTGGCGCCGATCAGGCCGATCTTGTCGCCGGGATTGAGCGTGACATCGACTGCGTCAAGCAGAGGTTTGATGCCGCGGGCGAGGGTGACTTGCTGGAAACGTATCATTGTTGCTTTACTTTGCTATCGTCTTGTTGACGTAAAAATTATCCGATGCGGATGTGCGAATGGAACAAGCGCTCATACTGTTTGCGGAGGGCGCCATTATTTCAATTGATCTGCGGTCAGCAGAAAAACCATATCGTCGCCGGCGCTGGTGGTCAGCCACGTCAATTCAAGCTCGCGAAACGCCGCGTCTGCATATGCGCGTTCATTACCGACCTCGACCATCAGGATGCCGCGCTTGGTCAGACGTTGCGCGGCGCCTGCCACGATCTTGCGCACCAGATCCATGCCGTCGGCGCCGCCGGCCAATGCGATGTGCGGTTCGCACCGATACTCCTGCGGCAGCTTGCCCATCGAATCCGTATTCACATAAGGCGGATTGGTGATGATGAGGTCGTATTTTTTCTTTGGCACATTGGCGTACAAATCCGACTCGATCAACGTGATGCGATTCTGCAATTCGTAATCGTCGACGTTGCGTCGCGCCACTGCCAGCGCATCCGGTGAAATATCGACCGTGTCGATGTGCGCGTTCGGGAATGCGTCGGCCAGCATGATGGGCAGACAGCCGGAACCGGTGCACAGTTCAAGGATATTGGTCACTGCCTCGGGATCTTCGACCCACGGTGAAAACAGTTCTGGAATCAATTCCGCAATGAACGAGCGCGGCACGATCACACGTTCATCGACATAGAATCGGTAGCCGCTCAACCACGCTTCGTTGGTAATGTAGGCGGCGGGTAACCGATCTGTTGCGCGACGATCGATTACCTTCAGCACGGCATCGATTTCTTGCGGCAACAGCTTGGCATCGAAGAAGGGATCGAGCTTGTCGAGCGGCAGCTTGAGCGTATGGAGAATCAAATAAGCCGCTTCATCGAGCGCATTGCTGCTGCCGTGACCGAAAAACAGTTTGGCCGTATTGAAACGGGTGACTGCATAGCGCAGCAGGTCGCGGATGGTGGTGAAGTTATGTGGCGTCATGGTGTATTAAAACAAGAAAGAATCACGGCGAACACGACGGCCAAGGCGAAATGCATGCCTTTCATGCCCGTCGTGTTCGCCGAAAGGATAAATGCTCCTCCGTCTTTCCCGCGAAGGCGGGAATCCATAGTGTGGCGGCTTTATTAGCTGCTTATGGATTCCCGCCTTCGCGGGAAAGACGGAGATTTATGAAACGATATTTGTTCTCAAAATGAATTAGTTTGAATGGTAAGTGGCTACAACAGCAGATTTTCCAGCGTGCGCCGGTAAATATTCTTTAACGGATCGATATAGCGCACTTCGATATGCTCATCGATTTTATGGATACTGCCGTTGGGCGGCCCGAATTCGACGATTTGCGGGCAAATCCGTGCGATGAAGCGGCCGTCCGAGGTGCCCCCGGTGGTCGACAATTCGGCATCCAGACCGGTTTCCGTTTTGATCGCAGCAGTAACCGCATCGCTCAATGCGCCGCGCGGCGTCAGGAACGGCAAGCCGCTGACGGTCCATTTCAATTCATATTCAAGCGCATGTTTGTTGAGGATCGCATGCACGCGTTGTTGCAAGCCCTCCACCGTGCTGGCGGTGGAAAAACGGAAATTGAAATCGATCACGACTTCGCCCGGGATCACGTTCGATGCACCGGTGCCGCCGTGAATATTGGACATTTGCCACGACGTCGGCAGGTAGTATTCGTTACCTTCATCCCATTGCTCGGCGGCGAGTTCGGCCAATGCCGGCGCGGCAAGATGAATCGGATTTTTCGCCAGTTGCGGATAGGCGATATGGCCTTGGACACCCTTGATCGCGAGCCGGCCGGACATCGAGCCGCGGCGTCCATTCTTGATGACGTCGCCCAGTTCATGCGACGAGGTCGGCTCGCCCACCACGCAGTAATCGAGTTGCTCGCCGCGCGCTTTCAGCATGTTGCAGACAATGACGGTGCCGTCCGTGGCCGGACCTTCTTCGTCGCTGGTGATCATGAAGCCGATCGAGCCTTTGTGGTGCGGATGGGCGGCAACGAATTCTTCGACCGCCACCACCATCGCGGCGATCGATGTTTTCATGTCGGCCGCGCCGCGCCCATACAGCATGCCGTCGCGATGAGTCGGAATGAAGGGATGGGAGTGCCATTGATCGAGCGGTCCGGTCGGCACCACATCGGTGTGGCCGGCAAACACCAGCAACGGTTGCGCGGATCCCTTGCGTGCCCACAAATTGGTGACGCCGCCGGACTCTACCGGCTCGCAGTGAAAGCCGAGCGGCGCGAGCAGTTCGATCAGCCGCCGCTGGCAGCCGTTGTCGTCAGGCGTGACGGAAGAGAGCGCGATCAGTTCTTCGGTGAGCGCAAGCGTTTTGCTCATATATTCTTTTTGAAAACCTGTTGATAAAGTTCTTCGGAAAATCCCACCTGGGTACGATTGGCGCTGCATAAAACCGGCCGCTTGATGATGGAGGGCGATTCAAGCATCAGTTCCATCGCGCTCTTCGCATCGATGATGGCGGCCTTGCGTTGCTCCGGCAGCGCGCGCCATGT
>CAMLDH010000305.1 GCA_946478765.1 uncultured Oxalobacteraceae bacterium
TCATCCTTCTCGCTACCGAAAATACGGCTCAATATCGGCAGTTCACCGAATCCTGGCACCTTGTTGGCGGCACTCCGGTCCTCATCACTGATCAATCCCGCCAACACCTGGGTCTCGCCATCTTTCAAACGCAATACGGTCGTCGCATTGCGGGTGCCGATCTGGTAAGACAGGGTGCCCGATTTGCTGATCACTTCGCGCACCAGGTTGCTGACTTCCAGGTTGATCTTGATCGCGACTTCATCATCCAGGTAGATATGGGGCTCGACATCCAGCTTCAAGCCGACATCCACATAACTGACGCTATCGGCCACAAAGCCGGTCGAGGTCGACGTGGTCGTAATTACCGGCACCCGATCGCCGATCAGGATTTTGGCCTTCTCCTTATTGCGTACCCGAATGCGCGGATTCGCGAGGATATTGCTGTCCGAATCTTCCTTTTTCGCATTCAGCGTCATCCCGCCAATCGCGACATTGATATTGCTTTTGTTAACGCCGCGCAGATTCTCCAACGTCAGTGGAACCGCCGTCGTAACGTTCGTCGCCCCGGTACTGGTCGTGGCGCTGGTCGTGGTGCTCAATTGCGCCAGCGACAAGCCGACCGTTTCCGGCCAGCGGATACCCAGGTCCAGCAATCGCGAGCGCTTGACTTCCATCACTTCGACTTCCAGCATCACTTCCGGATCGTTCAAATCCTGCAGCGCAATGATGCGTTCAGCCATGCGGAGGGCGTCGGGCGTATCGCGCATGATGATCAGGCCCAGCCGCTCGTCGATCACCATATCCTTGGTTTTCAGGATGGTCTTGATGGTATTCGATACCGCTTTCACGTCAGCGTTTACCAGAAAAAAAGTCCGCACCGAAAGCTGCTGGTAGTCTTTCAGCTTTTGCGGCGTATTCGGATAAATCAGGACCGTATTTTCGTTCAATACCGCTTGCTCGAGCTGATTCGTCACCAGCAAAATGCGTATCGCATCCTCGATCGCCGTCTGCTTGGTGAGCACCGTCGCCTTCAAATCGGGGCGGACATCCTTGTCGAAGAAAAAATTGAGCCCCGCCACTTTGGCGATCAGGTCGAACACGGAACGCAACGGCGCATCCCTGAATTCGAGCGTGATCGGCTTGCGGTACGCGGCGGCAAGTTGCGCATCCGCCGGCTTCTGCCTGGCTTGCTGTTCGTTGATGCGCGCCTTCAGGTTCAGCGCCTCGCGCTGATTCGGATTTTCGGCCAGAATCGGGCGAAGCTTTTCCAGCGCGTCGGTCAGATTGTTGTTGCCGCCTTTCTTGTACAGCGCTTCCGCCTCCTCGACAATCTGCTTATGCCGCCGCTCCGTAATCAAGGCATGCAGCCCTTGCTTGGCAAATGCATTATTGGCATCGATCGCCAGCGTCTGGTTATAGGCTTTTTCCGCCTCGGTCAAATTGCCTTGCTGGCGCGCCGTTTCAGCCCGTGCGTTCAAGCCGTTGACGATGGTCAGTTTCCGATTGGCGAACGTAATCCGGTATTCCGCATTTTTTGGCTCCAGCCGAGCCGCCTCCTCCAGCTTGGCCAATCCCGGTTCCAGCTTCCCCTCCGCCAGCAAGGAATTCCCTTCGCGATAAGCAAGCATGCCCGCGCAGCCGTTCAGCATCAGCGCAACGGCAGCGAGCCCTAGCCATCGATGGGTATGGTTCAACAATGTCCGATTCAATTCACTTCCCCTACGACTAACGTTTGTTTTTGATTGAGCGGCAAATAAGTAAAAGTCAACGTACCGCCGCTGCTGCCGTCCAGCACATAGGTTTGGTCGACGGTATCGCCGGGCCGCAGCACGAGGTTGCGGTCGTTGAACTGCAAGAAGTACGCAGTCTGCCCATTGTCGACTAGCCGGCCCAGGAACCGGAACGGCAGCGGTGGCGCTTGTGCCACCTCCACCACCGCCACCGTTTTTACCGGCGGTGGTGGAGGCGGGGGCGGAGGCGTCCAGGTTTGGCTGACGAAAACATTGCCGACATCCTCGTCCGATGTGCGCGGACGGATCTGTAAATCCAGCAGTTCCACCGCCGAACGCTTTTCCGTCTTTGCCGCAGCAACCGCCGCGCGCGGCGCTGCAGCGCTCTTTTTCACCGGCACCACCACGCCGGTTTCATCCGCGCGCGGTGCAAAATAGGCCGCAACCATAGTCGCCACCAACGCCAGCCCAAGCAACACGCGCTTCATTTCCCAACCCCCTTGGCTGCAGGCTTCTTGACCAGCAACACAAAATGAATGCGCGCCTCTACCTCGGCAGATTCAATGCGATCGCGCTTGAATGCGACCGACTCCAGCGTCAAGGTCGGCAGTGCCTGCAGCGCATTCAACATGAATGTCTGGATGCTGGGATAAGCCGCCTTGACCGGCAACACGATTTGATAACGCAGGAAACCGGCGTCGGCTTCTGCTTGCGGCTTGTATTCCGCTTGCACGAGCATGACGCCATTCTTTTCCGCGAGATTGATCAACTGTTTCAACTGGTCGGGAATGGCGTCATGCGGCGGCAGATACGCATAAAACGCGTCGATCTGCCGCACGATGTCGTCCTGCCTGACATCGTTCGACGGCTTTGCCGCCACCGCGGACTGCGCGGCCTGCAGCTTCACCGCAAGCGTCTGCCGGCGTTGCGCCGCTTGCTGTGTTTGCCACGTTGCGAACAGCGCAAACGCGCAGCACGCCAGACCGACGGCAACGGACCATCCGAACCGCTGCCAGAGGCGGCGGCCTTCCCAAGCCAGCCGGGCGCCGACATTCTGCGGCAACTGCCATTTCACGCGCTGCGTTGCGCTTGTTTCAAGCCTCATTCCCGCCATTGTGCCTCCAGCAAGAATCGGTACGGCTTTTCCGGCGAAGCGGCATGGATTTCATGCTTGACCAGGTACACCGATCTGAACAGCGCCTGGTCAACCAGAAATGCAACATAAGTGGTCATCTCCTGCGGCGTCCTGGCTTCTGCTGCAATCTTGAGCACGCCGGCTGCATTGACGCCGTCGCTTTCGCTGCCCACGCCCTTTCCGCCGACATCGAGACCCAGTAGCGCCACGCGAATATCCTTCGGCGGCTGCAAGGTTTTGATCAAATCGGCGATCGGCAGATTCAATTGCCGAACCGCTTCACCGATTGCCTTTGCCTGCGTCTCCAACTCGCGCTGGCGCGCGGCCGAGCGTACGGGGATGGCAACAGCACGCGGCTGCGCGCGCGATAGTTGCCCCTCCAATGCAGCGGTCGCATCCGCTTGCAACCACCAGCGCCCCCCTGTCCCAATCGACACAAGCAAGCCGAAAAGCAGCAACGCCAATCGCCAGCCGCGCACCGGCGGCGGCCCCGGTACAAAATCAAGACGTGTCAGCCGCATCATCGCCCCCTGCCGCATGTGACAAATGCATACGCAGGTGCCAGCTCGCAGGACGGCAACACCACGGTTTTGAACAAATCCGGCAAATCCGGTTTGGCCTCGTCGCCGCTCAAGTTCACTACCGCGACGTGCGCGATGCCCGCAAGTTCAGGCAGGCGCAGTGCCCATCGCTGCCACGCGCGCACCAGTTCCACCGGCCACATCTGGCTGCAAGGCTGGGATTGGATCGCCGCGATCCGTCCGCCTGCGACGTGGCACAGGGTCAGCCAATCCGCTTCAACCACCGCAAAAGCGCCGACACCCGCGCCCGCGCTAGCAGCGACGGCCCGCCATGCGATCGAGACGATGGGCTCGACGGCTTCACACCGGTGCTGATGGCCGACGACGAGCTGTTGCAGATCCTGCAGCAATTCACGCTCGATGCCGCATGCCAGCCGCGGTTGCCCGTAGCCCGCATCATCGGTCGCGAAGACCCAATCGCGCGCGCCATCGCCATGCAATGCCGTGTACTGCGATTGCAGAAAGCGCGCGGCGCCCTCCTCCGTCAGCATCGCATCGCTCCATGGCGCCATCGCCAGCCGGCACCAGCGGCTCGGCAATGCGACGGCAACCGGCAGCCCGCGTCCCGGACGATCCGCTTGCTGCAGATAGGTCTGGAGCGCGTTCAGGACCGGCCGCCAGTCGTTCTCGTCATTGCCAACCGCATGCCGATGCGCAGTCGGCGCGGCGAAGGCAGCGCCTTCGCGGACGATGCAGAGCAGTTGTGCCGGCGTCAGGCCGATGCACAGCGTGTTGGCGGCGAATCGATTAATAAGTGACACGATTTAACTCCGCCAACGTGGTTTCGCCCGACCGCACCAGGTCGATTGCCGCATCGCGCACCAGGCGCAAGCCCGCTTTCGCGGCCTCTTCCTTCATGCGGCCGACCGGCGCCTTGGTTGCGATCATTTCGCGCAAGGTATCGTTGAGAATCAGTACTTCGGCGACCGCCTTGCGCCCCTTATAACCGGTGCCGCGGCAATGCCCGCATCCCTTGCCCGCCTTGAAGATCCAGTCTTGCACCCGCGTTGCATCGAGACCGGATTCCTCCAACTCCAGTTCGCCGGGCACAACCGGCATGGCGCAATGCTCGCAATTCAAACGCAGCAACCGCTGCGCGACAATGCCGTTGAGTGCAGCGGAAAAACTGTACGGATCGACCCCCATATGCAAAAAGCGGCCAAGCACGTCGAACGCGCTGTTGGCATGCACCGTCGTAAACACCAGGTGCCCGGTCAGCGACGCCTGCACCGCGATCTGCGCGGTTTCATCGTCGCGGATCTCGCCCACCATGATCTTGTCGGGATCGTGGCGCAGGATCGAGCGCAGGCCGCGCGCGAAGGTGAGGCCCTTCTGCTCGTTCACCGGGATCTGGGTGACGCCCTTCAACTGGTACTCGACCGGGTCCTCGATGGTGACGATCTTGTCTTCGGGCGACTGGATCTCGGAG
>CAMLDH010000306.1 GCA_946478765.1 uncultured Oxalobacteraceae bacterium
GATTGCGGCGCGTGTACCGTGGTCGTTGGCGATCTGCAAGACAACGACAAGGTCGCACTGAAGACCGTCAATGCCTGCATCCAGTTGCTGCCCACGCTCGACGGCAAGGCGCTGTTTACCGTCGAGGATCTGAAGCAGGCCGATGGCGCGCTGCATCCGGTGCAGCAGGCGATGGTCGAATGCCACGGTTCGCAATGCGGCTTTTGCACGCCGGGCTTCGTGATGTCGCTGTGGGGGTTGTATCTGAAGCATGCAGGCAAAGCGGACCAGCCGCAGCGCAAGGAAATCGACGATGCATTGTCGGGCAACCTGTGCCGCTGCACCGGTTATCGCCCCATCATCGATGCGGCGCAACGCATGTGCGAATTGCCGCAAGTGCCGTTCGACCGCGACCGTCTCGCGGACGCCCTGCAACAAGTGCAACGCGGCGGCATGCTGTCCTACACACACAACGGCCAGACTTTCTTTGCGCCGCGCACGCTGGCGCAACTGGTCAAGATTCGCAGCGAACATCCTGCCGCATGCATTCTGGCGGGATCGACCGATGTCGGCTTGTGGGTCACCAAGCAGATGCACGATCTCGGCAACATCATTTATCTGGGTCAGGTCGCGGAACTGAAATCGATGCGCGAAGAGAATGGCATGCTGGAGATCGGCGCCGGCGTGACGTTGAACGATGCGTATGAAGCGCTGTGCCGCCACTATCCATCGGAATTATCCGAGATGTGGCAGCGCTTTGCGTCGCTGCCGATTCGCAATGCCGGCACGCTCGGCGGCAATGTCGCGAACGGTTCGCCGATCGGCGATTCGATGCCGTGGCTGATCGCGTTGGGGGCTGACATCGTTGTATGCGGTGCACGTGGCCGGCGCATCATGCCGCTGGAAAATTTCTATCTCGGCTATCAAAAGAAAGATTTGCAGCCGGGCGAATTCGTTGAAGCAGTACGCATCCCTTTGCCGCGCAAGAATGTGCAGTTCCGTACCTACAAGCTCGCGAAGCGCTTCGACCAGGATATCTCGGCGGTATGCGCGGCATTTTGCATCACGCTCGACGGCGACATTGTCAGCAGTGCGCGCATCGCGTTCGGCGGCATGGCCGCCATACCAAAGCGCGCCGCGCAAGCGGAGGCCGCGCTCAACGGCCAGCCATGGAATGAGGCCATGCTGAAACAAGCGATGGCGCTGCTGGCGCAAGACTATGCGCCGCTGACCGACATGCGCGCGTCCAGCGCGTATCGCATGAAGGCCGCGCAAAACCTGCTGCGTCGCTTCTGGCTCGAAACCCGAACCGACGCGCCGCTGCCGGCCAGTGCCGTGAACGCGTTTTCCTGTGCGTGAGGACGAAAGGACAATGATGAATACGCCTGTTGAATCCATCCTCGCAAAGAGCAACGCCGATGCGTGGGCCGAAGTCGGCCGGTCGCATCCGCATGAATCGGCTGTGTTGCATGTGCTGGGCGAGGCGACGTATACCGACGATGTGCCGAAAGTACAGGGAACGCTGCACGCCGCGCTTGGCTTGTCGCAAAAGGCGCATGCCAACATCAGGTCGGTCGATCTGGAAGCAGTCAGAAATGCGCGCGGCGTGGTGGCGGTCTATACGGCCAGGGATATTCCCGGCATCAATGATTGCGGTCCGATCATTCACGACGATCCGATCCTGGCGGACGGCAAGGTGGAGTACGTCGGGCAGGCGATGTTTATCGTGGTCGCCGACAGCCATGACAATGCGCGCCGTGCGGCGCGTCTTGCGCAGATCGATTACGAGGAATTGCCCGCGATCCTGACGCCGCAGGAGGCGAAGAAGGCAAAATCGTTCGTGCTGCCGCCGATGTATCTGGCGCGCGGCGATTTCAAGCGCGCGTTCGAGCAGTCGCCGCATCGCGTCAAGGGCGAATGGTATGTCGGCGGGCAGGAACAGTTTTATCTCGAAGGCCAGATTGCGTATGCGATGCCGAAAGAAGGCAACGGCATGCTGGTGCTGTGTTCGACCCAGCATCCATCCGAAATGCAGCATGTCATCGCGCATGCGCTCGGATTGCATTCGCACCATATCGTGGTCGAGTGCCGGCGCATGGGCGGCGGCTTCGGCGGCAAGGAATCGCAATCGGCGCTGTGGGCTGCCGCTGCCGCGATCAGTGCCGCGCACCTGAAGCGTCCGGTCAAGCTGCGCGCCGACCGCGACGACGACATGATGGTGACCGGCAAGCGCCACTGCTTCCATTACGAATATGAAGTCGGCTACGACAACGACGGCCGCATTACCGCAGCCAAGGTCGAGATGGTGTCGCGCGCCGGTTACTCCGCCGATCTGTCGGGGCCGGTCGCCACGCGCGCAGTCTGTCATGTCGACAATGCGTACTATTTATCGGATGTCGATATCGCCGCCATGTGCGGCAAGACCCATACCCAGTCGAATACGGCGTTCCGCGGTTTCGGCGGCCCGCAAGGCGCGATCGCGATCGAATACGTCATCGATGACATCGCGCGCACTCTCGGCCGCGATCCACTGGACGTACGCAAGCGCAACTTCTATGGCCGCAGCGATGAAGAAGGCCGCAACATCACGCAATACGGCCAGAAAGTCGACAACAATATCATCCATGATCTGGTCGATGAACTGGAAGCGAGCAGCGACTATCGCCAGCGCCGCGCTGCGGTGCGCGCGTTCAATGCCGCGAGTCCCGTTCTGAAAAAAGGCCTGGCGATCACGCCGGTCAAGTTCGGCATCGCATTCAATCTCACGCACCTGAATCAGGCCGGCGCGCTGGTGCATGTGTATGTCGACGGCTCGGTGCTGGTCAATCACGGCGGTACCGAAATGGGACAAGGCGTCAACACCAAGGTCGCGCAGGTGGTGGCGCACGAACTCGGTCTCAATCTGTCGCATGTGCGCGTGACCGCGACCGATACCAGCAAGGTTGCCAATACCTCGGCGACCGCGGCATCGACCGGCGCCGATCTGAACGGCAAGGCGGCGCAGGATGCGGCAAGCAAGATCCGCGAGCGTCTGGCCGCTGTAGCGGCGAAAGAATTTGGCGGCGACGCGACGGCGGCGATCTTCGCCAACGACTTCGTGCATATCAACGGCAAGTCGATCGCCTTTGCCGATCTGGTGCAAAAGGCCTACGTCGCGCGTGTGCAGTTGTGGTCGGATGGCTTCTATGCGACGCCCGGTTTGCACTGGGATGCGAAGACCATGACCGGCAATCCGTTTTCGTATTTTGCGTTTGGCGCCGCGGTATCCGAAGTGGTGGTCGACACGCTTACCGGCGAATGGAAGCTGCTGCGCGCCGATGTGTTGTACGACGCCGGCAACTCGCTCAATCCGGCGATCGATATCGGGCAGGTCGAAGGCGCGTTTATCCAGGGCATGGGCTGGCTGACCACCGAGGAATTATGCTGGAACAAGGACGGCAAGCTGATGACGCACGCACCGTCCACCTACAAGATTCCCGGCGTATCGGATTGTCCGGATGATTTTAATGTGAGGCTGTTCAAGAACCGCAATGCCGCCGACAGCATCCACCGCTCGAAAGCGGTCGGCGAGCCGCCATTGTTGCTGTCGTTCTCGGTCTTCTTTGCGATCCGCGATGCAGTGGCCAGCGTTGCCGATTACAAGATCAACCCACCGATGAATGCGCCTGCGACCGCCGAAGAAATCCTGAAAGCGGTCGAAGCAGTCGAAGCGGCACGGGCAGCCGCGCTCTGACCGGACCGATTGCGACCATGACGAACTGGCTCTCTGCGCTCACGATGCAAACTGCCCCGGCAGTGCTGGTGACGGTCGCGCGCGTGGACGGTTCCGGGCCGCGTGAGCCGGGTGCAAAAATGCTGGTCACGAAAGAGGCGCAGTTCGACACGATCGGCGGCGGGCATCTGGAGATGCGCGCATGCGAGACCGCGCGTGCCATGCTTGCGCTCAATGATGCGTCGGTTGCGGCCCTGCGCCGTCTCGAACGCTATGCGCTCGGCCCGAGTCTGGGGCAATGCTGCGGCGGCGTGGTGCATCTGGCGTTTGAACGGATCGAGCAAACTGCGCATCGGTATTTTGAGCATCTGAATGCGTATTCGCGCGCGCGGCAGGATGGCTGGCGCGTGGTGGCGCTCGATAGCGCTGCACCACCGTCCCTGTACGATCAGGCAGGCAATTGCGTGGCCGGCCCGGCATTGCCTGAACTTGCCCCATTCGACCGCGAGCGGCCGTGCCACGTGATGCAGGATAGTGCGGGCCAACGCTGGCTGATCGATCCGTGTCTGGCGCACCGTCCGCACTTGATGCTTTTTGGCGCAGGCCATGTCGGTGCGGCGATCGTGCGTGCGCTGGCGGATCTGCCCTGTCATGTCACGTGGATTGATGAACGCGAAGACATGTTCCCTGCGACGCTGCCGGCCAATGTCATGGTGGAAGCGACCGACATACCGGAAGCGCTGATCGGTGGTGCACCGACGGGGACCAGTTTTTTGGTGATGACGCACAGTCACGCACTGGATCAGCGCTTGGCCGAACACATTCTGCGCCGTGCCGAAGGCGGCTGGTTCGGACTGATCGGCTCCAGGACAAAACGCCTGCAATTCGAGCACCGCTTGCGCGAACGCGGCATTCCTCCCGAACGCCTGGCTGACATGGTATGCCCGATCGGCATTCCCGGCATCGCAGGCAAGGCGCCGGCGGTGATTGCCGCATCGGTCTGCGCACAATTATTGCTGGCATGGGAAGCAATCGAGCAAGCGCGTCATGATGCGCCGTCCCTGCGTCTAAGCAGGTATACAAAAGTTCTTTGACAAGCGCGAATCTGGTCGATGTCAGACACAGGCAACCCCCATCCCAGCCTTCCCCCTTTCAGGAGGAAG
>CAMLDH010000307.1 GCA_946478765.1 uncultured Oxalobacteraceae bacterium
CTTGATCTGCAGGCGCGCATTGTTGCCGCGCTTGAAGACGTCGATGGCAAATCGTTCGGCCAGGATGCATGGGAGCGCCCGGAAGGCGGCGGCGGCATTTCGCGCATCATCGAAAACGGCAATGTGTTCGAACGCGGCGGCGTCGGTTTTTCGCATGTGACCGGTAAAAATTTGCCGCCGTCGGCCGCGGCCAATCGGCCGGAAATTGCCGGACGCAGGTGGGAAGCGATGGGCGTATCACTGGTGCTGCACCCGCGCAATCCCTATGCGCCGACCGTGCACATGAACGTGCGATTTTTTACTGCCTTCGAAGAAGGCAAGGAACCGGTCTGGTGGTTTGGCGGCGGCATGGATTTGACGCCGTATTACGGATTTGAAGACGATGCGCGGCATTTTCACCAGACTTGCCGTGATGCGCTCGCGCCGTTTGGCGCCGGTCTGCATCCGCGCTTCAAGAAATGGTGTGATGACTATTTTTATCTGAAGCATCGCAAGGAAGCGCGCGGTATAGGCGGCATTTTTTTCGATGATTTCAGCGAATTGGGATTCGTGCAAAGCTTTGCCATGATGCAAAGCGTCGGCGACCGTTTCATCGGCGCCTATGTGCCAATTTTACAGCGCCGCAAAGAGACCGAGTATGGCGAACGCGAGCGCGATTTCCAAGCCTATCGGCGCGGCCGGTATGTCGAATTCAATCTCGTGTTCGACCGTGGCACGCTGTTCGGCTTGCAGTCGGGCGGGCGCACCGAGTCGATCCTGATGTCGTTGCCGCCGATCGTCAAATGGCGCTATGACTGGGCGCCCGAGGCGGAAAGTCCGGAGGCAAAATTGTATACCGACTTCCTGCCTCCCAAGGAGTGGGTGTAGCGTGACCCGTCGCTGCATTGCCCTTCTCGGAGGGAGTTTTGACCCGGTTCACCATGGTCACATCGCCCTCGCGGAATTCTTTGTCGAACTGCTGGCGCCGGATGAATTGCGTGTCATCCCGGCCGGAAACCCGTGGCAGAAAAATGGCTTGCAGGCATCTGCCGAAGACCGGGTGGAAATGGTGAAACGCGCGTTCGCCGGCCAAAAACTGCCGGTTTCGATTGACCGCCAGGAAATCCAGCGCCACACTGCGACCTATACGATCGATACCCTGCGGGCGTTGCGTGCGGAAGTGGGACCGGAGGCATCCCTCGTGTTTCTGATCGGTGCCGACCAGTTGCAGCAGCTGCATACATGGCAAGAATGGCAGCATCTTTTCGATTATGCGCATATCTGCGCCGCGTCCCGGCCGGGGTTTGCGATCGATGCGATGCACATGCCGGAATCGGTCGGCGACGAATTTTCACGCCGCGCCGGCACGCCGCAGCAAATTCGCACTACGCCACAGGGGTTGAGCTATCTGGCGTCAGGTTTGGCGGTAGATATTTCAGCCACGGAAATTCGGGCGGCACTCCAGCGCGGCGACCGGCTTGACGCGCCGATCCCGCCCCCGGTGCTAGACTACATACAACAACATCATCTCTATCAAAGCTAAATCAATGGACATCAAAAAACTGCAAACCCTCGTCGTTGACGCCCTCGAAGACGTCAAAGCACAAGACATTCACGTCTACGACACCGTCCATCTGACCGGCCTGTTCGATCGTATCGCCATTGCGTCCGGCACCTCGAATCGCCAGACCAAGGCACTGGCTGCATCGGTGCGCGACAAGGTCAAGGAAAATGGTGGCCACATCGTCAGCATTGAAGGCGAAGACACCGGCGAATGGGTGCTGGTCGATCTGGGCGACATGATCGTGCACATCATGCAACCGGCGATCCGCGCCTACTACCGCCTGGAAGAAATCTGGGGTGACAAAGAAGTCAAATTCGGCGCCGCCAAACGCATTTCCAAACGCACCGCGTCCGAGCCCATGGAAGGCGAAGCGACCCCGAAAAAGGCCGGACGCCATTTGACCGCAAGTCAGGCCAACAGCGACGACACCCCGAAAAAAGCGGTCGCGCGCAAGACCGCTGCCGCCAGCCCCGCCGCCAAGAAGCCGGCCTCCAAGACCGCCAAAACACCGGTCGGAAAAACCGTCAAAGTGGCCGCTACCAAAACCGCCGCGGCATATAAAAAAGCGCCCGCCAAACGCGCGCCGGCAAAAAAATCCGCGGCCTGATAGCGTCCCTGGATCATGCAGCTCATCATCGCTGCGGTCGGCCACAAGATGCCCGCTTGGATCGAGAGCGGGTTTGCCGAATATGCGAAGCGCATGCCGCCCGAATGCCGCATCCAGCTCAAGGAAATCAAACCGGTTGAGCGCTCCGGCAGCAAAACCGCGGAAACCGTGATGGCGCTGGAACGCAGCAAAATCGAAGCGGCGCTGCCGAAAGGCGCGCGCCTCATCGCGTTGGATGAACACGGCAAAGACATTACGACAATGCAATTGTCGCAACTTCTAACGCAGTGGCAACAAGACGGCCGAGATGTTACATTCGTGATAGGCGGCGCGGACGGCCTGGACGGAGGATTCAAGGCGAAGGCGGACATGCTGATCCGCATTTCCAGTTTGACCCTGCCGCACGGGATGGTGCGCGTGCTATTGGCCGAGCAGTTATACCGCGCGTGGTCGATCACGCAAAATCATCCTTATCATCGGATATGAAGTGAAGCGCCGGACATGAAACGCCGGATGTAAAGCCCTAATGAAACCGACTGATCAGAAAATTTATCTCGCGTCAAAAAGTCCACGCAGGCGCGAGTTGCTACGCCAGATCGGCGTCGAATTCGAATTGCTGCTGTTGCGCGACCAGGCGCCGCGCGGACCGGAAGTGAGCGAAATCGTGCTGCCGGGCGAACCGGCCGCCGACTACGTTACGCGCGTCACACGTGAAAAAGCGGTATTTGCACAGCAAACCATGGTGTGGCGCAAACTGCCGGTCCGCCCGATTCTGACCGCCGATACCACGGTCGTACTCGATGAAACAATCCTGGGCAAACCGGCCACTCCGGCGGAAGCTGCGGCAATGCTGCAATCGCTGTCCGGGCGCACGCATCAAGTGCTGACCAGCGTCGCGGTGCGGTTCGAGGAAAACATCTGGCAAATCACGCAAAGCTCGGATGTGACCTTCGGCGCCTTGCCGGCGAATCTGATCCACGCGTATTGCGCGACATCGGAACCGTACGACAAGGCAGGCGGCTATGCGATCCAGGGAATGGCCGCCATGTTCATCCAAAAAATTGCCGGCAGCTATTCCGGCATCATGGGCTTGCCGCTTTTCGAAACCGCCCAACTCTTACAACAGACCGGCTTGCGCCTATGACCGAAGATATTCTGATCAATATCACGCCGCAAGAAACCCGTGTGGCATTGATTTTGCAGGGCGCAGTTCAGGAACTCCATATCGAACGCACGCTATCGCGCGGCATGGCCGGCAATGTATATCTGGGCAAGGTAGTGCGGGTGCTACCCGGCATGCAATCGGCGTTCATCGACATCGGCCTGGAGCGCGCGGCGTTTTTACATGTCGCCGATATCTGGGAAACACGCAGTCACGACGGCCATGCCGCGACGCCGGCGCCGATCGAGCGCTTGCTGTACGACGGCCAGGCGATCACGGTGCAAGTAGTCAAGGACCCGATCGGCACCAAGGGCGCGCGCCTGTCGACGCAGATTTCGATTGCCGGCCGCATGCTGGTATATCTGCCGCAGGATTCGCACATCGGCATTTCGCAGCGCATCGAAAACGAAGCGGACCGCGAGCTGCTGAAAGAAAAAGTGCGGCGCCTTCTGAAGCCGGATGAAAAAGGCGGTTTCATCATCCGCACCATGGCGGAAGATGCATGCGATGCCGATCTGGAAACGGATGTCGAGTATTTGCGCAAGACCTGGGCATCGATCACGCAACTGGCCAAGACCAAACCGGCGCCGTCGCTGCTGTATCAGGATCTGAATCTGGCGCAACGCGTATTGCGCGATTTCGTGCATGACGAGACTTTGAGTATCCAGGTCGATTCGCGTGAAAATTTCGTCAAGCTGCAGGAATTCGGCGCGACCTACACGCCGTCGGTATTGTCAAAACTGGTGCATTACACCGGCGAGCGCCCGCTGTTCGATCTGTACGGCGTCGAAGAAGAAATCCAGCGCGCATTAGGGCGGCGTGTCGATCTGAAGTCGGGCGGCTATCTGATCGTCGATCAGACCGAAGCAATGACCACCATCGATGTCAATACCGGCAGTTATGTCAACGGCCGCAATTTCGACGATACGATTTTCAAGACCAATCTGGAAGCCGCGCATGCGATCGCGCGCCAGCTGCGATTGCGCAATCTGGGCGGCATCATCATTCTCGATTTCATCGATATGGAGAATGCCGAACACAAGAATGCGGTGCTGTCCGAACTGAACAAGGCATTGGCGCGCGACCGCACCAAGATTTCGGTATCGGGCTTTTCGGCATTGGGCCTGGTGGAAATGACGCGCAAGCGCACACGCGAATCGCTCGCGCATATCCTGTGCGAACCCTGCCCGGCATGCAGCGGCAAAGGTCAAGTCAAGACCGCGCGCACCATCTGTTACGAAATCCTGCGCGAATTGCTGCGCGAAGCAAAGCAATTCAATCCGCGCGAATTCCGCATCCTGGCATCGCAGGTGGTGGTCGACATGTTCCTTGAAGAGGAGTCGCAGCATCTGGCGATGCTGGGCGATTTCGTCGGCAAGCCGATTTCGCTGCAGGTCGAAACTGTCTATCATCAGGAGCAGTACGACATCATACTCATGTAGATATTCGGTGACGTTACGGTCCCTGCGGCACAGGCGCAGGACGTTTACATGGCGGCGCTGGAATCCGCCGCCCAGCCGCA
>CAMLDH010000308.1 GCA_946478765.1 uncultured Oxalobacteraceae bacterium
AAACAATTCCACGTTATTCAACTGCGCATGCGGCGTCTTGAAATGGCGGCCGTCAATGTCCAGCGATGCGATTTGTACCTGCCCTGCGTAGTCGCGTCCGTAACAGGTATGCAAGCCCGGCTTGTCGCCGATGAAGGTGATCGTGTAGCTGGCGCGCACGGCAATGCCCCCTTCGCCAACGATATTGCCGGTATCGGCATCCAGTCCGCTGGGAACATCGAGCGCGAGTACCGGGCAGGCGAGCGCATTGACATTTTCAACCGCAATGCGCAGATCGCCTGTGACCGGACGCGCAAGGCCAATGCCGAACAAGCCGTCCACCACCAATGACCAGTGCGTCGCGGCGGCGGTGGCCGGAAGTGCCGGGTCCGCAAAATGCGCAGTCGTGCTCTGGGCGCGGTGCAATGCCTGTTGTGAATCCGGCGATTGCCGGGCCGGATCGGCGTACAGCATGACCGATACCTGCAATCCCATTTGCGCAAGATGGAAGACGGTTTCCAGCGCATCGCCGCCATTATTGCCGGGGCCTGCCAGTACCAGTACGTGCGCATCGAGTTGGGCATCCGCCAACAGTTCCAATGCCGCTTTCGCGGCAGATTGTCCGGCACGCTGCATCAATGTGCCGGGTGGAAGTGCGGCCAGCGCAGCATGTTCGATTTCACGGATTTCAGCGACGGAGTAGAGCGCGGTCATGGCGGTTACGGAAATTCAATGCTCAGAAAATGCGATTTCAGCTTAGGAACGTGTACGGAATAACTTTCCGATTTGGACGCGGCAGACGGGATGGTGAAGCAGGGAATTCGGATCGCATGCGATCCGCCTGCGCAACGGCATCGCCTTGCAAGGCGATGTTCCTGTGCAAGGAGGGAGTGCTCCCTTGCAAGGGAGCACCGTTACGCGGGCATGCGACATGTCGCATGAATTCCCCGCTCCACCGCCCCGAGTGCCGTGTAGCGAGCTACACAAACGAGGGGCAACGCAGCAATGCGCCCGTCTGCCGCGAGACAAATCGGGAAGTTATTCCGTACACGTTCCTTATCCATACCGCGACAGCGTCAATCCATCGATGTCGATCTCGGGCATATATCCGGAGACGATATCGGCTACCAGTTTCCCCGAGCCTGCCGCCATCGCCCAGGAGCTCGAGCCGTGGCCGATATTGAGGTAGACGCCTCTAAACGGTGTAGCGCCCAGCAGCGGCACGCCGTCCGGCAACATCGGCCGCGCGCCGCACCAGAAGTTAGCCGTGTTGTAATTGCCCGCATGCGGGAACCAATCGTTGCCGACCTTGATCAAGGTGCGCAATGCAGCTTCGCGCAACTCCAGGTCAAGTGACCCGAGCTCCGCGGTACCGGCAATACGGATACGGTTGCCCATGCGGGTAATCGCCACCCTGTACGATTCGTCCATTAATGCGCCTACCGGCGCCTCATCGAAATTTTTGATGGGCGCGGTAGCGGAGTAGCCTTTAACCGGATACAGCGGAACCTGAATGCCGAGCGATTTCAGCAACTGCACGCTGTCGACGCCTGCGGCCAGCACCACCGCGTCGGCGTGGAATTTTCCGTCGTCGATTTGCAGTGCAACCCGGTTGTTTTCGTGCTGGATGCCCGTGAGCACGCTGTTGAAGTGAAATTCGACGCCGATCGACTGTGCAATGTATTTCAGCTGCTTGGTGAAGAGCGGGCAGTTTCCCGACTCGCCCTGCGGCAAGTGCAATCCTCCTGCCAGCGGCGATGTTGATGACAATCCGGGTTCGAGGATACGCGCGGCATCGGCGTCAACCATGCTATGCGGCACTTCGCTTTCGGCCAGCAGCGCGAGTGCCGGTTCTGCCATCTGGATTTCACGCGCGGTGCGGAACAATTGCAGATAACCTTGCGTTTGTTCGTATTCAAGCTGGTATTGTTCGCGCAATTGATGCAGGACATCGTGGCTGTAGAACGCCACCCGTTGCATCCGCTCCTTGTTGATGCGATAGCGATCCAGCTCGCATTCGGAAAGCCACTGATGGATCCAGCGCCACAGCGCCCGGTCCATGGTCGGTTTGAACAAGACCGGCGCTTCGGATTTGAACAGATATGACAGGAGTTTCTTCGGCATGCCGGGCGCCGCCCAAGGCGCGACGTAGCCCGGCGCGATCACCCCCGCATTGCCGAAACTTGCCTGTTCCGCGACATTGCCGCGGCGCTCGATGACGACTACCTCATGTCCCGCTTCCGCCAGAAAATACGCGGTGCAGACGCCAATCACGCCGCCACCGATAACAGCTACTTGCATAGAGCCTATCCCAAACCCTTCATCGAATCAGGCAGCCATGTTACCAAGCCCGGCACGGAGTGCACCAGCAACACTGCAACAATCATCAAATAAAACATGGGTAAAGCCGCTTTGGCGATCCAGGGGGCCTATTTTTTCGCCAATCCTTGCAGTACGAACAAGTTTTTCATCTGCGCAAAGTGCTTTCAATGGCACGCGCAACTGCCAATATCCGGCTATCCGTCATCGCCGCACCGGCTACCATCATCCCCACGGGTAATGTACCGTCCGCATGGCACGGCACGGAAACCGCACAGCCATCCAGCATGTTGATTGCCGCCGGATTGCGCAACATCAGCCGATTGGCATGGAAAAAGGCTTCCTCGGACGCTTCCAGATTCGCTATCGGCGGCGCGACGACCGGCACCGTCGGCATGATCAGTGCATCGAACGGCGCCAGCAAGAGCTCCATGCGCGCAATCCAGTCGCGTCTTGCTTTATGCGATTCGATGTAATCCGCGGCGGTGAAGTTTGCGCCCAGCTTGATGCGCTTGGCCACGCGCACATCATATTCCGCCGCGCGTTTCATCAGAAGCTTGCGGTGCCATGCGTAGGCTTCGGCGCCGGAAAATACATTCAACGGAATGTATTCATCCAGCAGCGTCAACGGTATATCGACGATGTTGGCGCCGGCCGCCGACAGCCTGGTAAGCGCAGCAGAAAACGAGGTGGCGACATGCGCATCCAGGGCATCCAGTACCAAGGTTTGCGGTAGCGCCAGACGCAAGCCAGCCAAAGGCAAATCCGCCACGCTCAACGCTGCATCGGCGATGATGCCGTCAATCAGAATGCAGTCGTCCACCGAGCGCGTCATCGCGCAAATCGTATCCAGCGTGGTCGATAACGGCACTGCGCCTGCGGTCGGCACACGCCGTGCAGTGGGTTTGAAACCGACCAGTCCACACAATGCCGCCGGTATGCGGATCGAGCCGCCGGTGTCCGATCCCAGTCCTGCCACGCATAAACCGGCGGCCACCGATACCGCGGCACCGGACGACGATCCGCCCGGAATACGCGCAATGCGCACGTCGGCGGGGTTGGCCGGCGTACCGTAGTGCGGGTTAAGCCCGATGCCGGAAAAAGCGAATTCCGTCATGTTGGTCTTGCCCACAATGGCGGCGCCGGCAGCGCGCAAACGTTGCACGGCCGGTGCGTCGGATGACGCGGCGGGCGCGCCTTTCAGCACCACCGAGCCGGCCAGCGTGGTTTCGCCGGCGATATCGACCAAGTCCTTGACCGATACCGGCAGGCCGGCCAGCGGCGACTGCCGCACGTTTGCCGCACGCATTGCATCGGCATAATCCGCCGCCGCCCGCGCTGCTTCCGGGTAAAGCCGCGTGAAAACCGACACGCTGTTGCGCGCGCCTTCCAGGCAGGTATCGACGAGCGTGCGGCGCGAGTAACGCTCAAGCGCCGAGATCGGTTCAGAAATCGGAGTGTTCATGCGAAAATGCGATGATTGAGAAAAGATCAAAAACAATACCACACCGAGTGAACTTTGATGCAGCATTGGCAATTCTGGATAGATCGCGGCGGCACCTTTACCGATATTGTCGCAAAGCGGCCTGACGGTGCGCTGATCACGCATAAATTGTTGTCCGAAAATCCGGAGCAGTATCAAGACGCGGCTGTCGCCGGCATCCGCCACTTGCTCGGAATTCCAACGAATACGCCGATACCGGTCGAGCAAGTCGATGCCGTCAAGATGGGCACGACGGTTGCGACCAATGCGCTGCTGGAGCGCAAGGGCGAGCCTACCGTCCTGGCGATTACGCGCGGCTTCCGTGATGCGTTGCGCATCGCTTACCAGAACCGGCCGCGCCTGTTCGACCGTCACATCGTGTTGCCGGAATTGCTGTACAAGGAAGTGCTTGAAATCGACGAACGTATCGGCGCGCATGGTGAGGTCGTGCTGCCGCTGAATGAGGCGCAGGCCAAGGCGGCACTGCAACAAGCATACGACAAGGGCTTTCGCGCGATTGCGATCGTTTTCATGCACGGCTATCGCTATACCTGCAATGAAGCGGCGGTCGGCCGGATTGCACGCGATATCGGTTTCACGCAGATTTCGCTGTCCCATGAAACCACACCGATGATGAAGCTGGTGTCGCGCGGTGACACCACGGTGGTCGACGCCTACCTGTCGCCGATCCTGCAGCGCTACGTCGCACAGGTTGCACGCGACATGCCGCAGGTGCAATTGCAGTTCATGCAGTCGAATGGCGGGCTGACCAATGCCCATACCTTCCAGGGCAAGGACAGCATTTTGAGCGGCCCGGCCGGCGGTGTGGTCGGCATGGCGCGTACCAGCCAACTGGCCGGATTCGACAAGGTCATCGGCTTCGACATGGGCGGCACCTCGACTGATGTATCCCATTTCGCCGGGCAGTTCGAACGTACCTTCGAGACCCAGGTGGCCGGCGTGCGCATGCGGGCGCCGATGATGCGCATCCATACGGTCGCGGCCGGCGGCGGTTCGATTCTGCATTTCGACGGCGCGCGCTATCGCGTCG
>CAMLDH010000309.1 GCA_946478765.1 uncultured Oxalobacteraceae bacterium
ACGCCCGCTCCCGTTTTCCAGTTCGGCCGATCCCGAAAACGTCAAAATAAAATGTTTACAGCCCCCACTACCCGCTATTATTTGACAACATTCTAATAATCGGGGGAGATAAATGAAACCATTGGCGCATATTGCATACGCAATACTGGCACTTAGCCTGCTGACCGCCTGCAGCCGTCAGGTCAACGTCAAAATCGGCGTCGTCGCACCCATGACGGGCTCGCTCGCACAATACGGCAAGGACATTGCACACGGCGCGGAAATCGCGGTCGACGAATTGAACAGCGACCAGTTCACCATTAATGGCAAGCGCGCCCATTTCGAACTGGTGGTCGAAGACGACAAGGCGTCTCCTGACGAAGGAAAAGCCGCCGCCCGGCGTTTGATCGATGCCGGCGTGGCCGGGGTATTCGGCCATTTCAATTCCGGCGTGTCGATCGCCGCCGCCCCCTTGTACGCGGCTGCCGGCATTCCGCAGCTATCGGTCTCCACCAATCCCAAGTACACCCGCATGGGATTGAAGACGACATTTCGCATTGCCGCTGACGATATCGAGCAAGGCGCGACGCTGGGCAAACTGATCAATGAAAAACTGCGCGCGAAATCGATCTACATGGTCGACGACCGCACCACCTTCGGCATCGGACTGGCGGAAGAAGTGGCCAAGGTGCTCAAGGCAAAAAATATTGATCCGCCGCACGACAGCGTCGAGGCGAAGACAGCCGACTTTGCCGCGCTGGCACAAAAAATCAAGGACAGCAATGCGGACGTGGTGTTTTTCGGCGGCGATGAAGGCGTCGGCTTGCCGCTGTTGAAAGCGCTGCGCAAGGCCGGCTCCAACGCCAAGTTCGTCGCCGCCGATGCGATGTGCGACCGGTCCACCATCAAGAATGCGGAAGGCAGCGCCGACCGCAATTACTACTGCACCATCGCCGGCGTGCCGCCGTCATGGCTGTCGGCCGGCATCGGCTTCACGCAGCTGTACAAGACCAAGTTCGGCGCGCCCGGTCCGTATTCCACTCTGGCGTACGACGGCATCCACGTATTCGCGCAGGCGATGCAGGAAGCGAACTCGGTCAAGCCGGAAACCTATTTGCCGACCCTGGCAAAAGGCTCTTTCGACGGCAAGATTCAGGGCTCGGTCGAATTCGACAGCAAAGGCGATATCAAGGATGGTACGGTCGTCATTTACCAGTCGATCGGCGGCCAATTGACCGAGCAACGCAACCTGCTCTGACGGCGATCGTGACGCGGCCTCTGTTATTGGTCAGCCGCGCAGTTGCGCGATTCGATTCCCTTGAAATCCGCCCTGATCTTGTCCACGCTGCTTTTCGCATTGGCATCCAGTTCGCGCAACTGAAATGCAATCTTGTTGGACGCGGCCGCGTAAGGACCAAGGCGCGCACTACGTACGCCTTTCTGATTCAGCGCCACCAGATGGGCGCGCGCCGCCTCTTCGGACTTGAAGATGCCGAGCGAAATTCCCCACTTCAAATCGGTGTCGTCCTGGATCACATAGAAATCCTTGATCCCGAACTGCCGCAGCTCACCGGATTTCTTGTCCGCCCCTTCCTTGCTGCCCTGCGATGGTATGTACACCATGTGGCGCACGGCTTCCTGCACATCGCGCTGCGCTAGTCGTGCCCCCAGCGCCAAGCTCGCCAGCCGCGTTTCAAATCGCTTCGCTTCGATCCGATCGAAATTGCCGATTTCGGTGCACGCGATGCTATCCGGTTTTCTGCCGACGGCAGACATAGCCGGATCGGGCGCTTTCTCGACCATCGGCGCCAGCGCAATGCTGGCCGGGACCAGTGTGATCTTATCGGCGTTGAATTGCTTGGCGGCACGGCCCGGTTCGCGGCCATCGGGGAACAGCGTGTTGAGATACCCCTGTTGATACGCCAGCAGTGCGCTATTGGCCACCAGCAGAAACCAGAACAAAAGTTTTAACATGGACTTTTTGCCATTTCGAATGAGCGGTGCAACGTGACGGCGTGCAACCCCAGCAGCACCAGATTATCCACCCGCGCATGCGGAATCGAAAGATGCGGCGCGATCATGGCGGCCGCACCGCCCGATAGCACGCAATGCACTGCACCCGATTGCTGCGCATGCGCGACAACCGCGCGCTCGATCGCGCCCGCCTGCGCGGCAATGCAACCGCTGACAATCGCATCGTCGGTATTGTCCGCAAATGGTTGCGTAACTACGACATGCTGCGCCACCTGCGGCAATTGCGCGGTATTGCGCGCGAGCGAACTCGCCATCAGCCCCAGCCCCGGCAAGATCATCCCGCCCACAAAAACGCCGTCGGCCGTAACCGCATCGACGGTGGTTGCAGTGCCGCACGTTGCCACGATCAAATGTTTACCGGGGAACATGGCATGCGCGCCGATCGCCGATGCAAAACGGTCGCAGCCGAGTTGGGTTGGATCGCGATAGTTGTTGCGCACGCCGCCCAGCACCGGCTGCGCACCGAACCATTCTATCGGTATCGGCTTCGGCCCCAGTGCATGCAAGAGCGCTTGCTGCATACTATCGCGCACGGTCTGGCCGGCAACATTGGATACCATCACGCGCACAATGGGCGCGCCACGCCACGCCGCACCAAGTTGCAACACCTCTTCGCGCGCGACTCCACCCGATGCAGACCAGCGGCCCAGCGCATCCGCGCCACGCTTGCCGGATTCCACCAGTGCCCATTTGATTCGTGTATTGCCCGCATCGACCAACAACAGCATGGGTCTATTCCTCCTGCATCCGCAGCGATACATCGCCGGCCATGACCGCGATGCGGCCATTGGCGGTGTCCAGCAGCAAACGCCCGATGTGATCGACGCCAGCCGCGATGCCCTCGTGCAGAACCCGACCGTGATCGAGAATTACCACCGCTTGGCCGGCATACGCATGCAGCAGATTCCAGCGCGCCATGAACGCATGAAACCCTTGCGGCTCGAACAATACCAAGGCTTCGGACAAGCCGTTGAGCAAGGCTGCCAGCACCGCATTGCGGTCCAGTTGCAAGGCCGGCGCATCGGCTACCGAGCGGCCGATTTGGGCGGCCAGTTTTTCCGGTACTGCAATATTCAATCCGATGCCGATCACGGCCCAGATCTCATCATTGGACTGGCTTTTTGCCGCGCTCGTTTCAATCAGGATGCCGGCCAGCTTTTTGCCGTCTTTCAATACATCATTCGGCCATTTCAGCTGGACCTCGACATGGAACTGCGTCAGCACTTCGGCGATGACGACGCCTACCGCCAGCGGCAAGCCGATCAGGTCCTGTACCGGCCGCCTGAATTTCCACGCCAATGAAAATGTCAGCGATTCGCCCGGCGCGGAAAGCCACACGCGGCCGGATCGTCCGCGACCGGCGGTCTGCCGTTCTGCCGCCAGCAAGGTCGGCACTGAAAGCCGATCGACCCTGGCCAGCAAGTCGGCATTGGTCGATCCGGTTTCCGCCACGACCTCGATCGCCACCTGCTGGGCAGTTTCGCGGCATAAGGGAGTGATGCATTCTGGAAATAGCATGGTTGTCATGTTGCGCATTGTAACGGCAGGTGTGTCACTACGTCATCGCGCATCTGGGAAAGTGAAGCGTAAGGCAAGCTTACCTGGATGACGCAGTGCGCAATCTCCCTTACACTCCCGACATGCCCACCGTGGAACAGCCCGCACTTTCCCTGAACCCCAATGCCCCATCGACCGTCCATGCCAGCGGTCGCTGGCAAGTGCATGCATTGGCGCATCCGGATGCCATCTCAGCAATTCGCGCCGCATTGGACAAGCTCCCGCGCGACACGTCGGTCAAATGGAATTTATCCGATATTGCAGCACTAGACCATATCGGTGCGCAGCTGCTATGGAATGCGTGGGGCAAGATGCGGCCGCAACAATTGACGCTATTGCCGCAACATGCAGAATTCTTCGAGCGACTGGAACAGACCGGGCCGCTGGCATTGCCGCAACCCGCTGAAACACGCCTGCTGTCACTGGCGACGCTGGGCGGGTCGATCGCGCGCGCGCTGGATCATTTATCCGGCTTCATTGCGTTGATCGGACAGTTCGTGCTGGACCTCGGGCATTTTGCCGCCCGCCCCCTGCTTGGCCCATGGAAAGAAATTTCAGCCAATGTGTTTCACACCGGTTATCAGGCGCTCGGCATTACCGCACTGGTGGGATTTTTGATCGGCGTGGTCTTGTCTTATCTGTCGGCGCAGCAATTGCATACCTTCGGCGGCGATATCTATCTGGTCAATATCCTGGGCATGAGCATCATCCGCGAGCTGGGGCCGCTATTGGCGGCGATCCTGGTGGCCGGCCGCTCCGGATCGTCGATCACCGCGCAACTGGGCGTCATGCGCGTGACCGAAGAACTGGATGCGATGCTGGTCATGGGGTTGCCGCACGGCTTTCGTCTGATCATGCCGAAGGTGCTCGCGCTGGCGGTGTCGATGCCGCTGCTGGTGATCTGGACCGACGCAATGGCGCTGTTGGGCGGCATGGCCGCGGCCAAGCTGGAACTGGGTTTGGCGCCGAGTTATTTTGTGCAAAAGCTGCCGGAAGCGGTACCGCTGGCGAATTACTGGATCGGTTTGGGCAAGGGTGTCGTGTTCGGCTGCCTGATCGCGCTGGTCGCGTGTCATTTCGGTTTGCGCATCAAACCCAACACCGAAAGTCTCGGACAAGGCACGACGATCTCGGTCGTCACCGCGATCACGATCGTGATTCTGGCGGATGCGATATTTGCGATCGTCTTCAATCACGTCGGATATTACTGATGGATGCGCCGGTGATCGCGGTGCGCAATTTATGGACGC
>CAMLDH010000310.1 GCA_946478765.1 uncultured Oxalobacteraceae bacterium
GCGGCGGCCCGGACTGCGCGTGATGGTTCCGCTGATCGTGCTGGCGGTGCTTTCCGTGGCGGGAGGCTGGCTGGAATTGCCGCCGCTTCTGGGCGAGCTGACCTTGTTTTCCAACTTCGTCAACACGACCTTGCCGCAAACCACGATTGTCCATGCTACGGGCAATATCGAACTGATTCTATCGCTGCTCGCTGCAGCAGCGTCGCTGGGGGGTATAGCCCTCGCTTACCTGCTGTTCCTGCGCCATCCGCATGCGCTCGATCAGTTCGCGCAGAGTAGGCCCGCCTCGGCGCTGCGCGCTTTCTGGCATGCCGGCTGGGGCTTCGATGCGCTCTACGACCGCGTGTTTGTACGTCCCTGGCTGTGGTTGGCACGGGTAGACCGGCACGACTTCATCGACTCGATATTCAGCGGCTTGGTGCAGCTCTTCCGGCTTTTCCATCGCGGCCTGAGCGCGACCCAGACCGGGCAGATGCGCCGCTATGCCGCCGGCATCGCCATCGGTGCTATCGTCATCCTGTTCATTTCGGTGTTCGCATGATGCTGACCGCACTGATTCTTGTCCTGGTCATCGGCGGCCTGCTGGCGTGGCTGGCCGAGCGCTGGCACAGGGATTTGCCGCGCTGGATTGCGCTCGCCGCCGTCACGCTTGACCTGGCTTTGGCGCTGCTCCTGTGGGTCCAGCATGCCGGCGATGCCGCTCCCGCCGTGCGCGACGCCTGGCTGGCGGAAACGCGTATCGCATGGATTCCCCGCTTCGGCATCAGCTTCCATCTCGCGCTGGACGGCATGAGCTTATTGCTGATCGCGCTGACCGCTTTCCTCGGGGTCGTGTCGGTGGCAAGTTCCTGGACCGAGATCCGGGAACGCATCGGTTTCTTTCACTTCAACCTGCTGTGGACCCTGGCGGGTGCGATCGGCGTCTTCCTCGCGCTGGATCTGTTCCTGTTCTTCTTCCTGTGGGAACTGATGCTGGTGCCGATGTATTTTCTGATCGCCATCTGGGGCCATGAGAACCGCCGCTATGCGTCGCTCAAGTTCTTCCTTTTTACGCAGGGCAGCGGGCTGCTGATGCTGCTGGCGATCCTGGCGCTGGTGTTTGTCCATTACCGCAACAGCGGGGTGTTCAGCTTCGACTATTTTTCCCTGTTGGGCACGGTCATTGCACCGTCCACGGCGCTGTGGATCATGCTCGGTTTTTTCATTGCGTTTGCGGTCAAGCTGCCGGCCATGCCGTTCCATACCTGGTTGCCGGATGCCCACACCGAGGCGCCGACAGCGGGCAGCGTCATCCTTGCCGGCGTATTGCTGAAGACCGGGGCGTACGGTCTGCTGCGCTTCGTCGTCCCGCTGTTTCCGGAGGCGGCACGCACCTTCGCGCCGGTGGCGATGACCTTGGGGGTGGCCGGCGTGCTGTACGGCGCCTTGCTGGCGTTCGCCCAGAGCGATCTCAAACGGCTGGTGGCCTACACCAGCGTCAGCCACATGGGCTTCGTGCTGCTGGGCGTGTTCGCATGGAACCCGTGGGCGCTCAACGGCGCGGTGATGCAAATGATCGCGCACGGCATCGGCACCGGGGCACTGTTCATCCTCGTCGGCGCGCTGCAGGAGCGCATGCACACCCGCGACATGCAGCGCATGGGCGGCCTGTGGGCAACCATGCCGCGCATGGCGGCGCTCGGATTATTCTTTGCCATCGCCGCCCTCGGTCTGCCGGGGATGGGCAGTTTCGTGGGCGAGTTCCTGGTGTTGCTGGGCGCCTGGCGCGCTCATGCCGGGCTGACTGCAGTGGCGACTCTGGGCTTGATCGCCGCAGTGGTATACGCGTTGATCCTGGTCCAGAAAACCTTCCATGGCGAAAACACGCATGCCTGGCGTTGTCATGATTCTTCCGTCCGGGAATTGACAACCCTGGGCGCGATGGTCGCTGTCAGCATCTGGCTCGGCCTGTATCCGCAGCCGGTGCTTGACGCCGCCATCCCGGCAGTCAACAGCCTGCAAACCCTCGCAGGCAGCCAGCTCAAGGCAAATGCAAAATGAACCTGAATACGGCCGACCTGATTGCCTTGCTGCCACTGATCGCGATTGCGGCAAGCGTGGTCGTGGTGATGCTGGCCGCCGCCTTCTACCGTCACCGGCAACTGGCAATGGGCTTGACGCTGTTCGGCCTGCTTCTGTCTTGCGCGGCACTGCCGCTGGCTGCGGACGCCGGGCCGCGCCAGATCACCCCGCTGCTGCTGGTGGATCATTACGCGCTGTATTACATGGGACTGGTGTTTGCCGCGACCTTCGTCGTTACCGTGTTGTGCCACGCTTACTTCAACGGCCGCGAAGGCGGCACAGGCGCGCTCTACATCCTGTTGCTGCTGGCCGCGCTGGGCAGCGCAGTGCTGGCGGCAAGCAACCATTTCGCCTCGTTCCTGCTCGGGCTCGAGTTGTACAGCGTTGCCCTGTTTGCACTGATCGCCTATCCGCGGGACATCGAGCGTCCGCTCGAAGCCGCCATCAAATACCTGGTGTTGACCGGGTTTTCTTCGGCATTCCTGCTGTTCGGCATGGCGGTGATCTATGCGCAACTGGGGACGATGCAGTTCGCCGAGATCGGCGCCATGCTCGCCGCTACGGGTTCCCCATCCAATGGCATTCTGCTTGCCGGACTCGCGCTGATTCTGGCCGGCGTCGGTTTCAAGCTGGCGCTGGTGCCGTTCCACATGTGGGTTCCCGACGTGTACGAAGGCGCTCCCGCACCGGTGGCTGCGCTGATCGCCACCATCTCGAAAGGCGCTGTGCTGGCCCTGCTGCTGCGCTACTTTATCGCGACGGATGCGCATCGGTCGCCATCGATTATGCACGCATTGAGCCTGATCGCGATCGCATCGATCCTGGTCGGTAATCTGCTCGCGCTGCTGCAGGACAATATCAAGCGCATCCTCGCGTATTCGTCGATCGCGCACCTCGGCTATCTGCTGGTTGGATTCCTGGCCGCCGGCACACTGGCATCCGAGGCAATCGGCTATTACCTGGCAGCCTATTTCGTCACCATGCTGGGCGCGTTCGGCGTGGTCACGCTGCTGTCCGATGGCGGCAGGGAACGGGATAACGACCATCTTGCGGACTACCGCAGCCTGTTCTGGCGCAGGCCCTGGCTGGCGGCGGCATTTGCCGCCATGCTGCTGTCGCTTGCCGGCATCCCGCTGACCATGGGCTTCGTCGGCAAGTTCTACGTCGCTGCGGCCGGGGTCGGCGCGTCCTTGTGGCTGCTCGTCATGGTTCTCGTGATCGGCAGCACGATCGGACTGTTCTACTATTTGCGGATCATTACCATGATGGCTGCGCCCCTTCCGGAAACGGCGTCAGAGCAATCGCCGATGCCCGCCATGTCGGCGCCCCCCGCCGCAAGCGCGACGCTGGCAGCGCTGGTGCTATTGCTGATATGGCTGGGCGTCGATCCAGTGCCTCTCATGCATTTGCTTGAAATAACGGTCGCGCAATTGCCCGCGCTGCTTGTGCAAGCCGCAAGGTAACCCGGGCATCATTCCAGCGGAATCACCCCGTGTTGAATGGCGAACTTGATCAGGTTGGGAAAACCGCTGATGCCCAGCTTACGCATCAGCCGGCTGCGATAGGTTTCCACGGTCTTGGGGGAAAGAAAGAGAATCTTCGCTGCGTGCGCGCTGGATTTTCCCTCGGCGATCAGTTGCAGTATTTGCCTCTCGCGGCTGCTCAGGCTTTCCAGCGGACTCGATGCACGGCGCTTGCGCGTGTAATCGTCGATGACCGTGCCGGTGATCTGTTGGCTCAAGTACCGGTTGCCGGCATACACTGCCCGCACGGCGACTACCAGCTCCGCGCCCGTGGACTCCATCAGGAGATAGCCGTGAGCGCCGGCCTGCAAGGCTCGGGAAATGTGATCGATGGAGGAAGACATCGAGAGGATGAGAATCTTGGTAGACGGGCACGCTTCGCGGATTTCCAGAGTCGCGTCGATACCGCTCAATTCCGGCATCGCCGTATCCATCAGGACAGTATCCGGCCGTAAGCGCCGCACTTCCCGCACCGCCTCGCGCCCGTTGGCAGCGTTACCGATGACACGGATGTCGTCCTGCGCCTGCAGCAGAAGGCACAGACCGTCGCGCACCACCCCGTGACTATCGGCCAGGAACACCGTGATTGTCATGCCTTACCTCCTCATCTCGACCACGATCGCTCCGCCCCTGCTCTGTCGTCTGGTTTCATGTACCGCTCCGCGTTAACGCCGATTTTTACCCAAAGTACCGGCAAGTGCCATGCCAGCAGCGATGCGCGAACAGGCGGCACGAATGCTGCCGACATTCATTCATCTTCGGTGTCGCGCGGAAAAGCATTGCGGCATCGATACCGACGAGCGCCCTCTTGAAATCGTCTCATTCCTTATATTTTCGTGACCTGCCCCCTTTGTTTTTCAAAATTAAACCGAGGGAAGAAGTGACACGAAATTTTCCTTCAGCAACGGATAGGAGATTTTGACCATGCGACGGCAAGCTTTACACGATCGCGTCCTTGTCATTGCACGGACTACTGCAACACATTGGGTTGCTTGAGTGCAGGCACAGCCGGTTGATTCGGCAATGTCCTTTCCCCGTCGCCCTCGCGAAGGGTGAAGCAGGGGTTTCGTGCGGCACTGCCGCACGCCTGCGCAACGGTCCAGGCTTGCAAGCCTGGGCGCGCGCTGCAAGCGGGGACCCAGTGAGTCGGCTCGAGTACCGGACTTATGGGTCCCCGCCTTCGCGAGGACGACGGGGTGGTGTACAGCAA
>CAMLDH010000311.1 GCA_946478765.1 uncultured Oxalobacteraceae bacterium
TTTCAATGCAGTCAGGCCGTCCGGCACTTCAACGATGTTCTTCGCACCGAGATTGGTGAGCATAATTACTATCCATCGACGCTGGAAGTCATCATCTTCCGCCACCAGGAAACGTAAATCGGCAATCTGCATCTGGACTATTCTTTCTTCAAACTACCAATCCGATTCGCCAATCGTCGGTTTCGCACCTTGGCCTTGAAGCCAAGGTATCAATTTTTTGTTAAAACAGTCATGACAAATATGGAACGAGGTCTCTTTTAAATGCCCGCCGTTGGGGTAGGCTTTACGCTCTTGCAGTTGAACCACCGTGGCTGCTTCGTCATACTCGCCCTTGGCCCAATTCTCATCACAATCGGATTCAACGCTACACAGATCGCAGGTCAACTTTTCGAACACTTTTTCTTCGTGTTCCAGAATGAGCACCGTTTTCATATGTTTCATTCGCGACCTCCTTATTTTTGCCTGATCCGAAATAACTGTACCAGCATTTGCGAATGAATTGATCAACTGCATTTTAATTTTTTCTGACGTAGAAAATGCGCCGGAACCGTTCAAAATCTGCGCGAAATTCCCTCCTGCTTTACCGACGCTGACGGACGGCGTATCGAGAGCGTCCGGGTCGCAATAAATATTTCACGCAACAGGTAAATGAAACTCCCGATCAACATCAACATCGTCAGCACAAACAATCAAGCAATGAACTTGGCAAGCGCCAGATCAAGCGCAATGGCCAACTGAATGATATGGCTGACGTCCCCGAGTTGAATATCCATGGCGGGCAAGCATTAACAGGTAGAGGGAAAGCGACATCATATTCGCGACTGCAGACCGGGCGCGAATAATTTTGCGATCATGAATGCGATTTCGCGCTGGCGGTGACACTGCCCATGGGGGGATGACGGTCGCCGGGCTTCCTCCGCCGCTTCGATCACTTTGATCTTATCTGACATCACACAAATAGTATCAATATTGCACGAACTATCAGTTGCGCTTCGCGCTGTTATTCAATACTATATATTTCACACTGCACCGCAACATATTTAAGCGTATTTCTGTTTAAATAGTTAATACCGCATTCAGCAAATTCCCCGTCAGCAAATCGCGTCTTTTTCCGCCTGACTGCGTTGCTCGTCGTTGCATAGCTCGCTATGCGGCGTGCTCACGCCGTGCCAGTCGAAAAAATCCATCGATTTCCTTTGACGGAGGATTTGCCGAAAGAGCGGTACTAGCGCCCCTGTAATTTCACAAGCATTTGCATGCCGCTGAGGCATTGAAACCATATCCCGAAACCATATCTGCTTTGACATGCATCCGATGCCGCTTCAATCGCACGCTTTGTTTCGCCTGAAAGGGATGCGGTTGCCATTTGCATGGATGGTACTGGCGATAGCCTTGGCAGCGATCGCCTTCGCATGGTATGCGGTGCGAACAAGCCAGTCCCAGACAGAAGCGGTGGAATTCGATGCCGCGACGGAACGCGCGCTCGGCGATATCGTCAAGGCGCTTGACGCCAACCAGGAAATTCTACGTCGCCACGCAACATTTTTTTCTGAAAACAGTGCCATGACGAGTGAAGCATGGCGCGACCAGGTTAGCCGCCTGAAATCCGCGCAGACGCTGCCTGGCGCTCAGGGCATCGGGTTCGCCCAGGTTATTTCCAGCGACGGAAAAGCAGCACATATCATCGTGATTCGCAGCAAAGGATTCCCCGATCATGATGTTCATTCAAGCAGCGGCACGGATCTGCTGATCCCGGCGGTTTATCTTGAATCATTCACCGGCCCATCCCTGCTGGAAACAGGTTTCAATATGTCATCGGAGCCGCGCATACAAAATGCATTGAACCGAGCGCGCGATACCGGGAATATTGCACTTAGCGGCACACTTGGCAAAACTTCGATCACCACCATTGAAGGGCAGCCGTGGGCAATTTCGCCGACGGCAAAGCCTGGCCTGATGGCATCCCGTGCGATCAAGGCCGATGTAATGGCAGGCGCCGGACTCGTGATCAGCCTTTTGCTATTCTGGCTTGCGCAAAATGCCAAGGAGCGCGCATCGCAATCGGCAAATGCCATGACGATGAACAGGCGCGAAGTGGAAGCGCAATTAGTCAGCGTCATCAATTTGGCAAACGAAGCAATCATTACGGTTGACAGGACGCATAAAATCGCTTTTTTCAACCCTGCTGCCGAAAAAGTTTTTCAATGCCCGGCAGCCGAGGCCATCGGCTCGCCACTGTCACGCTTCGTACCAAACCGTTTCAAGGGCGCAAAACCGTTGGAGTTGGCCAATTTCAAGGCCGCCGGGATTTCGGCATATCGAATGGATGAATCATCGACGCACATCGCTCTGCGTGCGAACGGCGAAAAATTTCCTTTCACCGCATCGGTCTCCAGGATCAAGATAAACGGCAAAGAACTTTACACACTCCTGCTGCGTGACCTGACGCAACCCGCGTCCACCGAGACGATACAAAATGCCCGGCAGGCGCAACTCGTACGTTCCGAAGAAATCGCGAATTTCGGACGCTACACCATTCACTTGTCCAGAGGCGGACGCCACGAAACCAATCTGTGGTCTATGCAGATGTACAAGATACTGGGACTCGATGCGGCCAACAACGCGCCGGCAACCGCGGAGTACATCGCCAGATACGTCCATCCGGATGATCAGGCGCGCGTCCGCTTGATCCTTGAGAAGACACTTGCCGAGAAAGGACGCGCTGAACTGGATTACCGCATCCAATGTCCGGATGGCAGTATCAAGTACCTCTATGACGCAATCGAATTCGTTGCTCACAACGAAGGCAGCAGTACCTTTTTCGGGCAAATACATGATCTGACCGAACGCCGGCGCGGCGAAGCCGAACGCCTGGAAGCGGCAGCGAAGTTCCAGGCCTTCGTCGAGCAACTCGGCGGTATGCCTTACGTCGCGAATCTGGAGTCAAACGCGGGGCTGCTTTATGTGAGCCACAAAATGGAAGAACTTTTGGGCATCACTTCCGAACAGTGGTGTCAAGACCCCGAACTGCGCATCAAGCAGATGCATCCCGCTGACCGTGACGCCGCACGTGAAGCGATCAAAGCAAGTGCCTTGAATCGTCAGGGATTCAGTATCGAATACCGGATCGCCGATCGAGACGGCGAAATGCGCTGGGTCCATGATGAGGCGCACATTGTTACCGATGCAACCGGCATCCCGCTGTTCATGCAAGGCGTCATCCTCGACATCACAGAACGCAAGCACGCGCAGATGGAACTTGAACGCTCGCATCGCGACCTGCAAAAAATGATTGCCATGCTTGATTCCATGAGAGAGGACGAGCAAAAGCGACTGGCGCAGGAGATGCACGACGACCTTGGTCAATTATTGGCTGCAATGAAAATGGACTTGTCGTCGTTGCAACAGCGCCTGCCGAAGGACGATCAAAAACTGGCGCAGCAGGTGAATACGTTAAATACGCTGGTTGATACGATGGTCACGTCGGTACGGCGCATCATTGCCGATCTGCCACCCAAAGTGCTGGAAGACATCGGCTTGTTCGGCGCTCTTGAATTATTGGTTGCCAATTTCCAGAAACGCCACTCGATCGAATCGACACTCGATATCCCGCAGCCGGAGCCGGTGCTTGACAATGCCATTGCGACGCCCATCTATCGTATTGTCCAGGAAGCATTGAATAACGTCGCCAAACACGCCCAAGCCACGCGCGTCGGCGTCAAAATAAATTACCGCGAAAATCATCTGATGTTGCAGATAAGCGATGACGGCACCGGAATCTCGCCGGACCAGTTGCGCAAACCGGGATCGTTCGGACTCATCGGAATGCGAGAGCGAACGGCAGCGCTGGATGGAAAAATGACGATTAACAGTCCTGGCAGCATGGGCACAATCATACAAATCGTCATTCCGAATACGAATACGCCGAATACGCCGCATAGGCAATCATGATCGAGGACAGCGCCCTGCAGAGCCAGCAGCGCTTGATTGCATCATTGGCCCAGGCACTCAAGAAGAAAACACGTCGCAAGATTCGTATTATTGAAACCCATATATCGTGGGTCCTGATCGCAGGTCCCTTTGCTTGCAAAATCAAGAAAGCGGTCTGCTTCGATTTCATCGACGCACGCACACTCGAGTCCCGCTGTTTTTATTGTCACGAAGAGTTAAGACTCAATCGGCGTCTGGCGGCGGAGATTTATCTTTGCGTGGCGCCCATTGCAGGAACACCGGAACAACCCGTCATCGAAGGCGCCGGTATGCCGATTGAATATGCAGTGAAAATGCAGGCGTTTTCGCAGTCGGCCATATGGCGTTACCGCATTCGGCATGGCTTGCTCAGGTCAAGCGAGGTCGACCGGTTGGCACAAAAAATCGCGCTCTTTCATCAGAGCCTTCCGCCGTCTCCGGAAAACAGCCGCTGGGGAACGCTCCCAAGCTTGCAAGCTGTCGCAGCCGATAACTTCGCGCAGTTGGCGGATGCGTTCATTGAAGAGGATGACCGGCAACAGCTCGAAGCGTTGAAAACATGGGAAGCGGCGCAGCGAGAGCAATTGGCGCCGCTATTTGAAAACCGAAAAGAAAGCGGATTTGTCAGAGAATGCCATGGCGATCTGCATAGCGGCAATATTCTCACCCGGCGCGGCAAGGTAGAAGTATTTGACTGTATCGATTTCAATGAAAGCCTGCGCTGGATCGATGTGATGAATGAGCTTGCCTTCATTCGCATGGACCTCCGTTTTCAA
>CAMLDH010000312.1 GCA_946478765.1 uncultured Oxalobacteraceae bacterium
AAAACATCCGGCGCATCGCGATGCGCCCTACGCGTTGTTGTGCATGCAGCCGCTCGCATTCACAGCCGGCCTCAATGGCGATTGTCTTTTTTACCTTTGGCTCGCGAAGAAGATGGTTTCGAACTTTCATCCGACAAGCTTTTCTCCACGCGCTGCATGTCGAATCGCATCATCATCGGCGCCTCCCCATCTTCGCCTTCCAATTGATATCTCACATTGGGATTGCCATTGTAAGGAAGGTCCCACATGTCCGGATCCTTAGTATTGGTCAGATAGTCGTGGATTCCCTTTGGTGCGGTCGAAAAATACAGCCTTTTCTCGTACTGCTCATGCGGATCTTTGAATTCTGCTGACAATTTTTCATGCTTGCGCAACTCAGCAGCAATATCAAGCGCAGGAAACAGTGCGCCTGGCGGTTTCGACGACACAATTCTGTTGTCTGGATTCAGTTCAGGACGTTGCGCCATCTCTTGAAAATCATCCGCCGCATCGGCCGGCAGGCAAGGGATAGCGAACGTCGCCCAAGGGTCGACCATCACATCATGCTCAGGCTTGTCGCCACGTATTATCGCTATGTTATGGTGCAACTTGTGGTTGATTATCCAGTCGATCCGAGCGTCTTTCAGCTCAGGCAGCGAACGCAGGATGGCAAACGCCAGCGCGGCATTTTCATCACAGAAGCCCGATTTCCATCTGATTGCCGCCTTCGCGCGGTGGATGCACTTGTCGTCCGGAGCGGCTCTGGATACCACGTATCTGGTCGCTCTCTTCGCAAGGACGGATCGCAGATGACTCTCTCCCCCGGTCCGTACCATATCCTTGATTTGGTTACCCGCACCGAATGGCAACAGGGCCTTGACCAGGTCAATAGTGGCGCGGGCGCACACCAGATGTTGTGCCGTGCGCACATCAATGTTTACAACACGCGGTTCCAGATTCTGCTCCAGTAGCGGAAAAATCGGACGCGTTATCTTGCCTATGGCGCCTAGCTGATCGGGTGCAAGCGGACATAATTGCGTGTTATCCAGATAGAGCCCGAACAAGCCGTCATTGCGACCGGGCACGATCCCATCACTGGACACATGTAAGACGGCTACTTTATCGTCGGCCAACCGGGCGCCGAGGCTATCGGTTTTATGCTGGCCATTTGACTCTGCCGCTGCCGGCGGTTCTGCGAGGATTGGCTTGCCAGGAAGACCGTTATTTTCATTACCAAGAGCGTAATGGACTTCTTCAAGCCATTTGATGGTGTCGCGGACGGCGGCGGACTCCTTCGTTGTATCGAACAGGCTTGCATGGGGCGGTACCGTTGGACGTAAAAATTGACGTATCCGCCTCTCAAGGGAAGAAGGGTTTCTTCTGCGGTTGTGTTTTGTAAGGGGAACATCAGACACAGGCTGGCGCTGCATCCCGGACGTGTTCTGCCCTTGATTTTCATCAGGATTGAAGGCTGTTTTAGGCGCAAAACAGCAAGTTAGTAGCTTTATCATGGTTGGGAAGCCGACGGGTTAATTAAAGCTGTGTGGTTCCCAAGCACCTTAAAGTTCATTCCTCACGAAAAATCTTCCAAATATTTTCCTGCTGTTGACGGATGTTGCGCAGTTCCTCAAGCAGGTTACGCGTTGGCCTTGCTCGACAGTCCATCATCATGGCGTCAACACCACCTTGATGCATTCTTCCTCTTTCTTCTTGAAGATCTCATACCCGCGCGGTGCGTCGTCGAGCGCCATGCGATGCGTAATCACAAGATCCGGCTTCAGGTCGCCGCGCTCGATGCGCTCCAAGAGCGGCTGCATATACCGTTGCACGTGAGTCTGTCCGGTCTTGATGGTAAGCGCGCGGTTCATCACGGAACCGAACGGCAGCTTGTCGATAAAGCCGCCGTACACACCGGCGATCGATATCGTGCCGCCGTTGCGGCATGCGCGCAATATCTGGCGCAGCGCAGTCGGCCGATCGGTTTCGAGCCGCATCGCCTGTTTGACGCGGTCGTACGCGCCCATCAGGCCCAGGCCATGCGCTTCCATGCCGACGGCATCGATGCAGGCGTCCGGTCCGTGCCCGCCGGTCATTTCCTGCAATGCGTCGGCTACATCGACCTCTTCGTAATTGAGCGTTTCGGCGTTTGATTGCTCGCGCGCCATGCGCAGCCGCTCCGGGAAGCGGTCGATCGCAATCACCCGCGCAGCGCCCAGCAGATACGCGCTCTGGATTGCAAACTGGCCGACCGGACCGCAGCCCCACACCGCAATCACGTGTCCCATCCTGATGTCGCAATTTTCAGCAGCCATATACCCGGTCGGCAATATGTCCGACAAGAACAGCACCTGTTCATCGTTCAAACCGTTCGGAATCTTGATCGGTCCGACATCGGCGTACGGCACGCGCGCATATTCGGCCTGGCCGCCGGCATAACCGCCGGTCAGGTGCGAATAGCCGAAAATGCCGGCCGGCGAATGGCCCCACATTTTTTCCGCCATCCGCGCATTCGGGTTCGAGTTTTCGCATACCGAATAGAGTTGCTCGTTGCAGGAAAAGCAGTTGCCGCACGCAATAGGAAAAGGCACCACGACCCGGTCGCCGATGCGCAGGTTCTTGACCGCCCGGCCCAGCTCCACGATTTCTCCCATGAATTCATGGCCGAGAATGTCGCCTTGTTCCATCGTCGGCACATAGCCGTTGTAAAGATGCAGGTCTGAGCCGCAAATCGCGGTCGAGGTGATTTTGACGATGGCGTCGCGCGGATTGAGTATCGCGGGATCGGGTACCTGTTCCACGCGCACGTCATTTTTGCCGTGCCAGCAGTTCGCTTTCATCCTGTCACTCTCTGCCAAAGGCGCATGATTGGACTGCGACGGCCCGAGGGTTGGCCGTCGGTGGTCGCAATTTCGCCGGTTTCGACCAGTTGCTTGAAGCGGCGCAAATCGTCCTCCATCTGCCCCGCCGATTCTGCACCGAACATTCGGTCAAGCAGGCCGCCGGGCAGCGGACTGTATTGCAGCTCGACTCGCACAACGGTGCCGCGGCCATGCGGCGCAGGGTCGAAACGCACCACGCCGGCATGCTGTACCTCGGCGTCGTCGACCGATTGCCATGCCAGTATTTGTCCCGGGCGATCGATCAGGATGTCGGTATCCCATTCGACGCGATCGCCGCCCGGCCCGCGCGCGATCCAGTGGACGCGCGTGTCCGATAGCGGATGAACGGATTCGAGATGCGACATGAAGCGTGGAAAATTCTGGAAGTCGCGCCACACGTAATAACATTCGACCGTCGGGCGATTGACCGCGATGGATTTTTCCAAATGGACATCGCGCCCTGCATGCCGCGCGTAGCCGGCGCTGTTGCGCCGGCTGTTTTCGATGCCGGCCAGCACATCGAGCACCGTCACGCCGGCCACCGCAGTCGCCGTCAGCGCCACGCGCTTGCGTGCCGCGCCGGACGATGCGCCCGCCACCGCGAGCAAGGCCAGATCCATCGCATCGCCGGCCACGCGCGACCACAGCCATCCGTCCGGCTGGCGTCGGTTGAGGATGCCCACGCCGCTGGCAAGTTCGCGCATGCCGATTGCACGCAGCAATACGGGATGGTCTTCCACGCCGCTGGCCCGCGCCACCGTGCGCGGCGCCAGCAGTTGCATCAACCCCAGACCGACGCTGAACCAGCCGAGTGCGTGTGTCAGTTGTCCGATGCGATCGGCATTGCCATTGCCGGAGCGCAGTGGCAGTCCGGTATGCTGCACCGGATGGATGCCATGCTCTTCGAAATGCTTGGCCGGATACCGCGCAGGATCCGGTTCGGCCTGGCCTGTGGTGGGTTGTTGCATCTTTTTTCCGTAACGCTGGTTGTAACGGAAGGAAAAATTCACGTCACATAGAGTGCTCAAATTAGTCTGGATTTTTGCGACGGGAGTTCCCGCCGATCGGTCAACCCGGCGCAATGCGGTGAAGAAGAAAGTTGCGGCGCAACGACATGCGAATTCTCAAGCTTGAACGCTTCCGGCCAACGCTGCGACCGCGCAACATCCGGTTTTCATGCATCATGACGATTCCCCCAATAACGCAAGGAGCAATCGATGCGATCCCTCCGTTCCGGCCTTGTCCTGGCTGCCTTCCTCATCACCGGCGCGGCCAGCGCCGTGCATGCGTTCGAACTCAAGAGCGCCGACATCAGCAACAATGGAAAACTGAACGCGGCGCAAGTCTATAAGGGCGCCGGCTGCGAGGGCGGCAATCAGTCGCCGCAACTCACGTGGTCGAATGCGCCGAAAGACACCAAGAGCTTCGCCGTGACCATGTACGACCCCGACGCGTCGAACGGCAGCGGCTGGTGGCACTGGGTCGTGTACGACATTCCGGCATCGGTCACCAGGCTCGAAGGCGGCGCCGGCAAATTGCCGGACGGCGCGAAGCATGGACGCAATGATTTCGGCACCATGGATTTCGGCGGCGCCTGCCCGCCGCCCGGCAGCAAACCGCACCATTACATCGTGACCGTGTATGCGTTGAAGGTGGAAAAGCTGGATGTGCCGGCCGATGCTTCAGCGGCGATGATCGCGGATAAGCTCAAAGCCAACCAGCTCGGCAGTGCGAAGATTACCGGGTTGTATAGCCGTTAGAACATCCGGCATACTCTAAGTAAGTAGTTAGTTACGCAAAATTATTTGTGTTGCGATCAAGCGGGAAAGGCGTAGGGTGCGCTTGCGCACCAATACCGTCCGTCGCAGCATTGGTGCGCAAGCGCA
>CAMLDH010000313.1 GCA_946478765.1 uncultured Oxalobacteraceae bacterium
GCTCCTTTGCGATCGGTCACTTCGGCAGTCGTCAAGGCAACCTACGCGCTGTTCCAACAAGACTTGCAAGTGCTGGCCAGCCGCCTCGGCATCGCCTTGCGTGTGGCGTGCTATCCGCCGTACTGCTCCAAACACAATCCCATCGAACACTGGGTCTTCCTGCATATCACACAGGTTTGCGAAGGGGTGGTCTTTGAAAGCGTACCTCTGGTCAAGCAACTGATCGAACGTACTCGTACGCGCACCGGACTCCAAGTCGCCATCGATTCCTCAACCGGGTCTACGAAACCGGCCGCAAAATGGCAGACCGTCTCAAGAGCACCATCAACATCGCGTTGGACGCTCCCTTACCCAAATGGAACTACACCATCTCGCCGCAGGCAAGTCCGTGAGTTCAGGAAGTTATTTCATGCACGATCTTAGTTCTCATTTTTTGAAATCGACAAACCCTGCGGCCCTCGCTTGTTTCTCGTATCCACGAACGTCGTCGTAATTTTTGTCATTCGGAGGATCAAAGCGGAGCGTCAGCGCTTTTTCCAGAATCTTCTTTCCTTCTGGATCTTTGTGCATATTCAACATGACTTCTTGTAACGGTTGTTTGATAGACGGGTCTGCTTTTTTACTGATCACGACTGGAGGGATGCCAGCTGGGCCGAGGTGTTCAATGATGCGTACGTTTGCAGCAGCAGGGTCTTTAATGAAGCGGTCATAGTCGAGAACCAATGAATCTACCGAACTGGAATCCACTGCTTTATTGGCGACTAGCCGGATGGATTCTTCATGCGATCCACTAACAGTCACCTTTGAAAAATAATCCCATCCTTTCGCGCCAATCGAGACGAGCTTGGCACGCGGCAGGTTGTACCCGGAATTACTTTCCATATCGTTGAATGCATAGGTTTTGCCTTTGAGATCGGACCATGTCTTGATCGGCGAATCCTTGTGTACGATGGTATAAGAGTAATACTTCCCCGGTGTGTTTTCGTAACCTTTGGCATCTGGGTAGGACCCTTTCTTCAGCGCCATAATGGGAACAGCGAGCAGTTCATATTTGCCCTGTGCGAACTTATGTATATAAGGCAGACCGCAGACATAACCGATTTGAACCACGCCTGTATCAAGCATGTGGTCTGATTCGCTGTAGGATAAACCGGAAACAATCTTGACATCCCAACCCAGTTTTGTTGAAAAGTAGCTGGCCATTTCTTCATAAACCCCCATACCTTTATCCGACACAATGGCTGCTGTAATGACCATTTTTACCGCTTTTTTTTCTTGAGCCAAGGCTTGAGTCGAAACAAATGGGGCAGAAGCGAGGAGTAGTAACAAGGTAACAGCATAACGTTTATTAGTTAACATTTTCACTACCTAAAAGAACTAAAGATGATGAATAAATCACTACCAGTTGACTTATGGGCAATTCAAAAAAGCTTGTGCAAATAAAACCTCACTTTTTCGAATTTGTTGCGGCAGTGGAACACAAGAAACTTTAGCATTCCTTTTTATTTATGGGGGAGAAATAAACTGCCAAGGCACCATGCCAATGCCCCGCTGCCCGCCTTGTTCTGCTTTATATTGGGTCATCCAGCCTGCCTTTCGGTGCAGATTGCCGACTTGGCACCGCGTTTTTACTTTATTCTTGATCTGAGTTAATACGAAAGGGCTTCAACATGGGTTTGTTGGAAAAATCCAAAAAAATCAGCGTCGCGCATGAGCTTGCCTTTGGCTTTGTTGCTGTCATTGCCCTGTTGCTGCTGATAAGCGGTGCCGCACTGTACAGCCAGGATCAGTCGAGAATCGCAGTAGACAAGCTGATTCTCAAAGATGCAAAACTTGCCGAGCTAAGTTTGAAAAGCAACAATGCATTGCTCAAGGCGCGCCGTCATGAAAAAGATTTTTATTTGGATGAGCGGGATCTCGGTTTTCACCAAGAAAAATCGCACCATGTCGCTTTTTTTCGCGCACGGCTGGCTGACGCCAAGGACAACCTGCGGGAGATTCGTGCACTCACGCCGCAGGTCGAGATTACCAAAACCACTCGTGCGCTCAACGACGTGCTGAATGAGTATGAAAGCGGTTTTCTCACCGCGGTCGATCTCTATATGCGCCTCGGCGATTATCAAACCGGCCTGGAGGGGTTGATGCGCGAAAATGCGCATGCGATCGAAGCCGTGGTGCAGCAGGAAAAGTCGGATCGACTGGTGAACGGCGTTCTAATGATGCGTCGGGCTGAAAAGGATTTCATCATGCGCGGTAAGGAAAGCGACATACAGCTGACCAGGAATGCCGTTGCGCTGCTCAAGGCCGATATCGTCGCTCATGGCGGCAAGCAGGGAAAGGAAAAACTAGTCGGCCTTATCGATAGCTATCTGAAGTCGTTCGAAACCTATGTCGACCTCAACGATCAGCTGACTGTGGCGAAAACGAGGTACATCGCCGCTGCTCACACCGTCGAGCCTTTGCTGCAAAACCTGTATGCAAGCGCGCTCCGGGACGTCGAACGCACCCAGTACAAGATGCACGAAGACGCACTGCTCACTTCGCGCGCCATCATCATTGCGAGCGTAGCAGCGACCTTGATCGGTTTTGTGGTTGCCCTGATGGTCGCCCGCAACATAAGCCGCTCGGTGCGCAGCTCAATGATATTTGCGCAACAGATTGCAGCGGGCAATCTTGAAAGCCATATCGAGCCGCCCAAACAGAAGGAATTTGCCGCAATGGCCATCGCCCTCAACACCATGGCCGATTCGCTGAAGGCTTCACGTATCGCTCTGGAATTCAGGGCGGCCGATCTGGAAGCGTGCGTCTTGGAGCGGACGACAGAGCTGGCGACCGCAAACGCTCTGCTGACTGAAGAAATCGAAACGAAAAGCCGGACCGGACGGGAGCTGCAAAAAGCCAAGGAAATGGCAGAAGCGGCCACCCGTGCAAAGAGCGAGTTCCTTGCCAACATGAGTCACGAGATCCGCACGCCAATGAACAGCGTGATCGGCATGGCGCATCTGGCGCTGTCCACCGATCTCAACCCAAAGCAGCGCGACTACGTGAACAAAATCCAGGTCGCCGGCCGACACCTGCTGCGGCTGATCGACGACATTCTCGATTTCTCCAAGATCGAGGCCGGCATGCTGCACATCGAGACAGCCGCCTTCGACCTCGATACGCTGGTCAAGAATGTCGCCAACCAGATGCTGGAAAAAGCAACGGCCAAGGGACTGGCCTTCACGGTCGAGATAGATCCCGGCCTCATACGCCAGCTGCGCGGGGATGCGTTGCGGCTGAGCCAGGTGCTCATTAACTTTGCTGGCAATGCGGTCAAGTTCACCGCCAAGGGCGCCATCGTGATGCGCGTCAAGATGTTGGGCGAAGACGGCACCACGTGCCAGCTACGTTTTGAAGTACAGGACAGCGGCATCGGCATAGACCAGCAAGGATTGGCGCATCTGTTCGGGTCGTTCCACCAGGCGGACGCCTCCACCACGCGCGAGTACGGTGGCACTGGCTTGGGGCTAGCCATCAGCAAGCGCCTGGTCGAGCAAATGGGTGGGCAGATCGGCGTTGAGAGCCTGCTGGGCCAAGGCAGCACATTCTGGTTCACCGTGAGCTTAGGCAAGGACGCCGCGCCAGCCTGTTTCCGGCCGGAGGGGGCAACGCATGGGCCGGCAGAAAGCCCTGCGTCCGACCTGTCGGCCTTCATGGGCGCGCACATTCTGGTGGCCGAAGACAATCTATTCAATCAGCAGGTGGTTACCGAATTGCTCGAAGCGGTCGGTGCAAAGGTCCGCATTGCCAACCATGGGCAGGAAGCGCTCGAACTACTGCGTGCCACGCGTTTCGATTGCGTGCTGATGGATGTGCAGATGCCCGAGATGGACGGTCTGGAAACGGTGCGGCGGATTCGTGCCGACCCGGCACTGGCGGACTTGTGGGTAATTGCGATGACCGCCAATGCGAGCCGGGAAGATCGGGAGCGTTGTCTGGCGGCCAGCATGGACCATTTCATTACCAAGCCGATCCTGCCGGAGCGCTTGTATGCTGAATTGGTGAAATACATGCCGCGGCGTGCAGCTCTGGCGCCAGATGCCATGGCGGACACCAAGGCTGCCGGCGTTATTGATGCTGCGTCTGGCGACGCGCAGGAAAACGGCACGCATGTCATCGACCTAGGGGTATTGGCACAACTGTTCAAGAACAATCCCGAAAAGGTGCGCAAGTTCGCGTTCCTGTTTTTGAAAACTATGTGGGAAGGGATGGATAAAATCGAGACTGCGCTAGCGCAGGAAAACTTCAGCCTGATGGCGCAACTAGGGCACCGCTACAAATCCGGTGCGAGTTCGGTGGGCGCGTCCGGCTTGGCGGACCTGTGGAAGTCGCTGGAACAAGTAAGCAACGCTGGGAGTGTCGAGCAAGCGCGGACGATCGTCCTTCGGGCGCGACCCTTGCTGGCGCAAATAGAACAAGAAATCGTGGCGTCGCTCAGCGCTGAGGTATAGGCCATTTTCAATTGTGAGATGGATGTGGTGCGGGTCGGATGCGATGCATGAGGCTCCATCCCTGTTCTTCCAGATAAAACACGAGACCTGCGGCATGCGATGCGCTTGGATCGCGGAAGAATACCGGGGTAGCGGCCCGTCACTTTTCGGCTTGCCGGTATCTGCGGGTCGGCGAGCACCTGCGAAAAAGGATGGGGTTGCCGAATTTTTCGCATGGCGTTG
>CAMLDH010000314.1 GCA_946478765.1 uncultured Oxalobacteraceae bacterium
TTTGCATGTCGGCCAGCTTCTTCTGGATCAGCTGGTTCGCCGCCAGCGGTCTGCCGAACTGCGTGCGGTCCAGCACATATTGCCGTGCGATATGCCAGCACGCTTCGGCCGCGCCCAGCGCGCCCCACGCAATGCCGTAGCGCGCCGCGTTCAAACACGTGAACGGCCCCTTCAAGCCGCGCACGTCGGGGAAGGCGTTTTCTTCCGGACAAAACACCTCGTCCATCACAATCTCGCCGGTGATCGATGCGCGCAAGCCGAACTTGCCGTGGATCGCCGGCGCGGACAAACCTTGCATGCCTTTTTCCAGCACGAAGCCGCGGATGTCGCCCGCGTCATCCTTGGCCCATACCACGAACACATCGGCAATCGGGGAATTGGAAATCCACATCTTCGCGCCCGACAGGCTGTAGCCGCCCGGCACGGTCTTCGCTCTGGTCACCATCGAGCCGGGGTCGGAGCCGTGATCCGGCTCGGTCAGGCCGAAGCAGCCGATCCAGGCGCCGGACGCGAGCTTGGGCAGGTATTTCTGCTTTTGCGCTTCGGTGCCGAATTCGAAGATCGGCACCATCACCAGCGACGATTGCACGCTCATCATCGAGCGGTAGCCGGAATCGACGCGCTCGACTTCGCGCGCGATCAGGCCGTAGCTGACGTAATTCAGGCCCGCTCCGCCGTACTGCGCGGGAATGGTCGAGCCCAGCAAGCCGAGTGCGCCCATTTCGCGGAAGATGGCGGGATCGGTTTTTTCATGGCGGAAGGCGTCGAGCACGCGCGGTTGCAGCTTGTCCTGGCAATAGGCTTGGGCGGCATCGCGCACCATGCGTTCGTCCTCGCTCAATTGCTGATCGAGCAGCAGCGGATCGTCCCAGTGGAATGGCGCTTTTTGCTTTTTTGTCGAGACGGGAGTGGTCATTGCATATCCTTGAATTGGGTAATACCAATCCTTTTAAAAAACGTAACAGTTAAATCGCGTCTTTTTCCGTCTGGCTGCTTCGCTGTGGGAGTATCGGCTTGCAAGCCGATACTGTTTCGCAGGCGGATCGCATGCGATCCGAAGTCCCTGCTTCACCGTTGTTCGTCGTTGCATGGCTCGCCATGCGGCCTCCTCACGCCTTGCCAGACGAAAAAATCCATCGATTTTCCTGTCACGTTTTTTAAAAGGATTGGTATAAGACATTTCGCCTGAGAGAAGGATTATCGCTCTTTGGTGGCGACGAAGCGCCCCCCGTGAAATACCAGAGCGGATTGCGGCGCGACGCCGCAGCGCTCGACTTCGCCGACAAAAATGACGTGGTCGCCTTCGGGATAACGGCTGCGGTTGTGGCATTCGAACCATGCAGCAACGTCTTTCAGAATCGGCAGCCCGGTGTGCGACAGTTCGAACTCGACGCCCTCGAAACGATTGTCGATGCGGCGCGCGAAACGTTCCGCCAATTCCGTCTGTTCGGCAGACAACACGTTGATGACGTAATGCGAATTGCCGGTAAAGAGCGGCATGCTGCTTGCGCCTTGCGCCAGACTCCACAACACCAGTGGCGGATCGAGCGAAACGGAATTGAAGGAACTGGCCGTCAAGCCGAAAAAGCTGCCGTTTTCCAGGCGCGTCGTGATGATCGTGACGCCGGTCGCGAATTGCGACAACGCGTGTCGAAAATGACGCGCGTCGAATTCGGGCGACGTGGCTTGCGGCGAGGGTGGTGACATCGAAAATCTGGAATTCGTGAAATGGTATTCATTATGCCGAAAAAGAGGGGGGGCGGCGAACCTGATGTTCTTCTTGGGAATTTGGCAATCACGACGACATGCGGTCACACCATTCTGATCATTTTTCCAACACCATGCATAATTCGCGCAACATCGGCTTTTTGCAATGTTGAAAAGCGTCTGAATGAGGATGCATCTTGCAACAGTTTGCGCTAAAGTCTTGAAGAGGCTGTCAATGGCGCAACGGGAGTAAATACATGGCAACTGAAATCGCAACATTAGGCGGCGGCTGCTTCTGGTGTCTGGAGGCGGTATATCAACAACTCAAGGGCGTGCAGGCGGTCGAATCCGGTTACGCCGGTGGCCACGTCGACAATCCGACTTACGAACAGGTATGCGAAGGCACGACGGGCCATGTGGAAGTGGTGCGCGTGACGTTTGATCCCGATGTGGTGAGCTATCGCGACGTGCTGGAGATCTTTTTTACGATACACGATCCGACCACGCTGAATCGGCAAGGCAACGATGTCGGTGCACAATATCGCTCCGTGATTTATTTTCATTCGCCGCAACAACAGGAAACCGCGAAACAAGTCATCGCCGCCATGGCAAGCGTGTGGGATGCGCCGATCATCACCGAATTGGGTCCGGCCGAAACGTATTACAAGGCAGAGGATTATCATCAGGATTACCTCCAGAAAAACCCGTTGCAGGGATATTGCGCGTTTGTGGTGGCGCCCAAAGTCGCGAAATTCAGGAAGACGTTTGCCGACAAAATCAACAACGCGTGACGGCGAAGAGCGCAAAATAACGGCATTGACCTTGCTTGGCCGCGCAAGGAAGCTTGGTTGGAAAAATTGCGTGAATAGGCAGCCGGAATCAATGTGACATGACGCCTGCATACATATAACTGCGCGACCGCGGCAAGGTCGACACGGCGCGCCCTGCCTTGCGGCACACCACCTGATATATCGACACCCAATCCTGATCGAACGCATACGATGATCCGGCCAGATAGACGCGCCAGATGCGAAAGCGTTTATCGTCCACCATCGTTCTGATCCGGTCGGCGCGCGCCTCGAAATTGTCGGCCCAGACGCCGCAGGTCTGCGCATAATGGCGCCGCAGATTTTCCACATCCAGCGCTTCCAATCCGCCTTCCTGCATCAGCCGCAATACCAAGCCGATATGCGGTAATTCGCCATGCGGAAATACGTATTGCTCAATGAATTCGCCGCCGCCGTACGCCGCCTCGCCGCTATCGATATCGGTCGTGGTGATGCCGTGATTCATCGCGATGCCGTCGTCGTCGAGCAGTGCGCGGATTTTGCTGAAATACATCGGCAGATTTTTCAATCCCACATGCTCGAACATGCCGACGCTGGTAATGCGGTCGTAGCGTCCGTCGATATCGCGATAATCTTCCAGACGGATCTCGATGCGATCGGCGAGTCCTGCATGTTGCACACGCTCTTTCGCCCATGCGTACTGGTTCTGGGACAAGGTGATGCCGACGCATTGCGCACCGAATTTTTGCGCCGCGCGCATGACCAATGCGCCCCAGCCGCAACCGATATCGAGCAAGCGGTCGCCCGGACGGACCTGGATCTTGGTCAGGATGTGATCGATTTTTTTCAGTTGCGCGGTCGCCAGATCCTCGTCGCCGTTTTCAAAATAAGCGCAGGAATACACCATATTGTCGTCCAGCCAGGCGCGATAAAAATCGTTGGAAACATCGTAGTGATACTGGATCGCCGCGGCGTCCTTTTTCCTGGAATGGCGAATCGAGCGCGTGATGCGGCCGAATTTTCCCGTGGGCTTAAGCGTATGCGCCGCCAGCGCACTTCCGATGCGGATAATTTCGTTGACGCGGCCTTCGACCTCGATCTTGCCTTCGACATACGCCTTGCCGAGATTGGACAGGGATGGCGTCAGCAGATAGGGCAGGGCGGACGCGTGCGGCACCTTGACCGTGACCTGCGGCGCGAGCTGGCCAAAATCCATCTGCTGTCCGTTCCATAACACCAGGCGCAACGGCAATGCAGATCGACTGCGAATGTTGTCGACCCAGGCTCCAAGTTTCTTTTCCCAAAACACGATACACCTCCGCGCATGCGGATCGATGCTCCCTATTGGCGCTGAAACGCAGGCTTATGGTTGCAGTCGCTGGCGTTGCCAGATGCCGTCCTTTTGCAAGCTGTACACAATACGATCATGAAAGCGCGACGGTCGCCCCTGCCAGAATTCGACGCGGTCCGGCATCAGGCGATATCCCCCCCATTGTTCCGGGCGCGGCGGATGATCGCCGTATTGCTGTTCGGCTGCGGCGTATTTGGCTTCCAGTGCTTCCCGGTCGGCAATCGGACGGCTCTGTGCGGATGCGATTGCACCAATGCGGCTTTTTAATGGGCGACTTTGGAAATACGCGTCATTTTCAGCATCGGTCAAACGCTCGACACGGCCCTCGATTCGTACCTGACGTTCCAGTTCGATCCAGTAAAACAGAAGTGCCGCATACGGATTTTGTTCTAGCTCATGGCCTTTGCGACTATCGTAATTGGTGAACCACGTGAAGCCGCGCTGATCGAATTCCTTGATCAAAAGAATGCGCGACGAAGGATGGCCGTTGGCCGCCACCGTGGCCACGGTCATCGCATTGGCCTCGGGCACCTTGGCATTGATCGCTTCGTCGAACCATTTCGCAAATTGCGCGATCGGATTTTCGTGCACATCCGCTTCCGACAGACTGGCCCGGCTGTATTCCTTGCGAAGGTCGGCGATTGACATGTTTTTTTCTCCCTATTTTGCAATGCCGCGCCAGGCGCGCATTGCATTCGCTGGTTGTTTCATTTGCTTGTGCTGACAATCTGTTTCGCCATCGGCGTGGCAACGATAGTACCGCCTCCGGCAAATCCTCCGTCAGTAAATCGCGTCTTTTTCCGCCTGGCGGCGTTGCTCGTCGTTGCATAGCTAGCTATGCGGCCTCCTCGCGCCTTGCC
>CAMLDH010000315.1 GCA_946478765.1 uncultured Oxalobacteraceae bacterium
TTTCCATCGTGGTCCGTGAAAAATGCACAAGATTGCAGGATGCTCATGAACCGCCTGACCGGAATGTTTTCGGAATATACGTCGTTCGGCCTGGTGCGCTCCGACGGCACGATATTCTGCAGCGCCGCGCCGCCAAAACTGGAAGGGAATGTCGCACAGCTGCGCTTCTTCAAGGAGGTTTTCGCGAAACAGTCGTTTGGGATCGGGCCCTATCAAATGGATCCTGTCAGCGGCACGCCGATCGTGTTTCTGGGGACGCCCCTTTTCGATGCGGCCGGTCAAATCACCATGGTCCTTTTTACGGCGATGGATTTATCGCATTTCGATGAAATGCCGCCGGCGGTGCAACTTCCGCCCGATTCGCTGATCACGGTACTCGACCAGGCCGGGCTCATCCTGGCGCGCTATCCGGACCCCCTGGGATTGACCGGCACCTATCGTCCGCAGGCGCCCTTGCGCAAATATATCCAGGCGCACGGTCAAGAAGGTGTCGTGGAAGCGGTGGGGCTGGACGGTATCGAACGCTTGTTTGCCTATACCACTATGCATCATGCCCCGGACCAAAGCGTATTTGTTGCGGTCGGCCTGTCGACCGATTCCGCCTATGGCACAGCGAGAAATGCATTTCACGTCGAAATGGCAAGCCTTGCCGCCGTTTCGCTGCTGGCGCTGGGGATTGCATGGTTCGGCAGCGACCGGCTGATCATCCGGAAAATGCGTCAGGTAATCCGCGCTGCGGACCGCATACGCAAAGGCGACCTGAGCGCCCGCAGCGGTCTGGAAGACAGCCACGACGAAGTCGATCATCTGGCGCACGCGGTCGACAACATGGCGGATGCCATTCAGGACCGCGTCGCCGTACTGCAACGGCACGACCTTGAAATGCGCGAGTTGCGAGACATGAACGATGCGTTGCAGGCATGCATGACCTACGATGAAGTGTTCGCCGTGCTTCGGCAATTCGGCCGGCGGTTGTTTCCCGCCAACGCCGGGGTACTGTATCTGCTGGATGAAAGCAGCGGCATTCTGGAGGCAAAAGCCGCATGGGAAAATCCGGTATCAATGAAGGAGTTTGCGTTGCAGGAGTGCTGGGCGTTGCGCCGCGGCCGCATCTACCGGGTCGAGGCCGGCAGCGATCAGGTCCGATGCCAACATGTGCTGATACCGCCGCCCGACAGCTACCTGTGTTTGCCCTTGCTGATGCAAGGCGAAGTCCTGGGGGTACTCCATATTGAAAGCAATGCACGACTTCCGACCGAAGAGAACGCATCGCAATCGCCGTCGCTGGCGGAAGCGGTGGCAGAACATGTCACGCTGACGCTGGCCAATCTAAAGCTGCGCAGTACGCTTCATGCGCAAGCGGTGCGGGACGGGTTGACCGGGCTGTTCAACCGGCGCTACATGGAAGAGACCCTGATACGGGAAACCCGCAATGCGGACAGGAATCACACGCCGGTCTCGATCATCATGCTCGATATCGACCATTTCAAGCGCTTTAACGACACTTTCGGCCATGCCGTCGGCGATGCATTGCTGCGTGAAATCGGCACGATGCTGCAGACAGAGATGCGCGGCGGCGACCTGGCATGCCGCTATGGCGGCGAGGAGTTCACCCTTATCTTGCCCGGCGCGTCGCTGACGCATGCCGCCGCGATTGCCGAAACGCTGCGCGAAGCGGTGCATTACCTGAAAGTGGAATTCCAGGGCAGAGTCATCGGTCCGGCGAGCGCCTCGTTCGGCGTGGCCAGCTATCCAGTCCATGGCGCCACTTGGGAAGCCGTGCTGCACGCGGCCGACACGGCATTGCTGCTGGCTAAACAGGCGCGCGACCGGGTCGTGGTATGCGACGCGTAACCGCTCGTGGCAATGACGTCCGCGCTCTTGCACCGGACGGGTTCTGTGGCAGATTTCCAATGAGCAGATCAAAATATCCCATATTTATGGGATGGTCTGACGCAAAGCCGCGGAGTGTAATGAGCTTGTGAAAAAATTTATCCTGAACCAATCGTAAGTATTGGTGTCGGCATGAGCCTGCGCTTGGACGCCGTGCGCCGCAGACGGCGCGGTGGGGCGGGATACGGCTTGGCGGCGACACGGCGACGTAGAGCGCCGCCCTGTTATTGCTATCCAACGGGGTTAAATTGCTGCTTGAATAGGGAGAGGCTGACCAGTCGCTTCAGTGTTTTGCCCCCATACAACCGATTAGAGTGGGGGGGGCAGATTTGTTTTGTCCCGGCGGGAGGCGGGAGGCACCAAATGACATCGCTTGAAATGCAAAATGAAGCGCGCCAAGGATTGTGGTTCTCTATCAAAATAGGTGAAGAGGAAATCGTTGTTTTCATTTCCGTGAATGCGCTGATCGACCGCTTTTACGCATCCGTAAAAAAAAGCGACCAGCGCGCCGCCTACAAAAAAAACAAGAAGATCATCGATGCGGTAGCGTATCGAAAATTCCACGAAGGCGTGCCGCGGCCCATCAAATTGACGACTGCCGATTTTTGATGCAGGGTTGCGGCATTGATCCCGCACCGCCCCATCAAACCGGTAACACCACCGTCAGCGCCATCCCCTTCCCCTTGTCGGTGTCGATCGTCAATTCGCCCCCCAGCGCACTGACGCGCTCCCGAATTCCCACCAATCCAAAAGCCTTGGCCTTGCGCCGGCAACCGGGAAAATCGCCTACGCCGTCATCGGCAATCCGCATGCAAATCGCGTTGCCGTCGCATTGCAAACTGATTTGCACCTGATTCGCATAGGCATGGCGAATCACGTTGTTGAGCGACTCTTGCAGAATGCGAAACAGCGCTATCGCGCAGGCATCGTCCAGATTGAATTCGTGATGATCCGCATTCAGTTCGCACGCGATACCGCTGCGCCGTTCGAATTCCCTGACTGCCCATTCGATTGCCGCATACAGGCCCAGATCGAGCACCGCCGGACGCAGATCGTTGATGATCGCGCGCACGTTCTTGATCGTGGCATCGATATTGGCCAAAGCGGAATGGACGCACGCGGCAAGCTGCGGCCGCGCTTCGCCCGCTTCTTCATTCATCAGCAGCACGTCGATGCGCAGCGCCATCAGATTTTGTCCCAATTCGTCGTGCAGTTCGCGCGCGATGCGTTTGCGTTCGCTCTCGACGACACCTTCGGTATGGAGCGCCAGTTCGCGCAGCAATTGCTGCGACTGCTGCAATGCTCTTTCCGCACGCCTGCGCTCGGTAATTTCGGCGATCAGCAGCGCATTGCTTCGCGCCAGTTTGGCGGTGCGTTCCAGTACCCGGTTTTCCAGTTCATCCTGGGCGGCGCGCAGCATTTTTTCGGTGCGCTTGTCCTCCATTCGCCGGCGCTGCTCTTCCTGGAGTCGCACATGATCCGTGATGTCGCGCAGGAAGCAGCGCGCGAAGATGCAATTGCCGTCCTCAAAGTGCGCATTGGAATGGATCAGCACGTGCTTGATCGATCCGTCCTTGCAGCGCAATTGGGCCGGAAAGTCATACACGGTTTCGCCTTTGAACACGCGCTCCAGCATGGCGCCCATCGCTTTCCGGTCCAGATGAAAATCCGTAACCTGACGGCCGATATACTCTTCCGGCCGGTAGCCGAGCAAGTCAAGTTCGAACTTGTTTGCCCATGCAACCCGGCCGTCCGGCGCGAGCCGATGCAGACCGACCACGGCATTTTCCAGAAAATCGGACAATTCCTTTTCGCGCTCGCTCAGCATCAGTTCGATTTTCCTGCGGCGCTTTACCTCGGACTCCATGGCCTTGGTCTTCTGTTGAAGCTTTGCAATGTTGCGATAAAGCGCGTCCTGGCCGCCGTACTCCTGGTAATTTTCTGCAGGACATACGCGGGAATGCGCGGCGCAGATTTCATGAAACGGCGTGCCATGCTCTTCTCCCGCAAAGCTGCTCATCGGATAGGCGCAAAGCAGGGTAAAGAGGCGGCGTTCAGCCATGACATTCCAGAGTTCCTCGACGCGCATGGCAGCATCTTGTTTGCCGTCGGTCCACAGCAGAACAACCATTTCACTGAACATGCGTACGCGTCGCTTGCCCTGTTGCGATGCGTGTTCGATCATGTTTCCCATTACCTCAACGAAGCGCTGCTCGTTCGGCCATCCATCGATCATGAAGGTCGACAAGGTTTCTTCGGCATCGTGAAGAATGTAGTATCCCGGGTCGTCGAGATTAACGGCGCCGAGCAAGCTGTTCAGCCGCAAGCGTTTTTCAAGATATTGCAGGCGCGGTTTGGCGGCAATCACAATGACCGCGTCGCCCGCCCACAGACCGGAACTGAGGAAGTTCAGCACTTCTTCATTGAGAAATGCATCGTTTTCATAGAATTGAACGAGATGTTGGCTCATGTAACTTCCCGCATGCGTAATGGCCAGTCTCAGGTTTGCATCATTGCACGCTGACCCGGACTGTCAACCGGGTGCGCGGCGGAATAAACACGCGTGGCAACTCCGGGTCCCAAAACAAAGCGGGTAGACTGTCCGCATGCGACTTAGTTGCTGTTTTCGTTCGCGGCGACAGAAAATCCGGCTGCTCGACGAATGATGCAGGCACGGGCGAACAAGTGGCCGCGATCTACCAGAAAGGTGGGAAGTGGACGTGTTTCACAAATCGTTGAAATCCAATGCCGCACCAGCGAAATCGCCAACAC
>CAMLDH010000316.1 GCA_946478765.1 uncultured Oxalobacteraceae bacterium
CAGCCGCTCGAACAGATGCACATCCTGTTCGTTTTTCAGCAGCGCGCCATGCAGCGGCGGCACGACGGTCTTGGCATCCTTGCTGCGCAATGCGTCCGGCGGAATATCTTCTGCCAGCAGCAATTTCAGCCAGTCCAGCAATTCCGACGTGGACGGCTTTTTCTTCAAGCCCGCGACTTCGCGTACTTCATAGAAGGTCTGCAAGGCCTGTGCCAGTAGATCCTTTTTCAGCTTGGGGAAATGGACATCGACGATTTGTTGCATCGTGTCCTTGTCCGGGAACTTGATGTAGTGGAAAAAGCAGCGGCGCAAGAAGGCATCCGGCAATTCCTTTTCATTGTTGGAGGTAATGATGACGAGCGGACGATGTTTTGCCTGCACCATTTCGCGCGTCTCATACACATAAAATTCCATGCGATCGAGTTCGCGCAACAGGTCGTTCGGGAATTCGATGTCGGCTTTATCGATCTCATCGATCAGCAGCACGACTTGCTGATCGGCGTTGAACGCCTGCCATAGCACGCCCTTGACGATGTAGTTGTGAATGTCCTTGACCCGTTCATCGCCCAGTTGCGAATCGCGCAGACGCGACACCGCATCGTATTCGTACAAGCCCTGCTGCGCCTTGGTGGTCGATTTGATGTGCCATTGCAGCAGCGGCATGCCGAGCGCGGCGGCCACTTCTTCGGCCAGCATGGTCTTGCCGGTGCCCGGCTCGCCCTTGATCAATAACGGCCGTTGCAGCGTCAATGCCGCGTTGACCGCCAGTTTCAAATCGTTGGTGGCAACGTAACTTTGGGAACCTTCGAAGCGTGTCTCGTGTCGCATAGCTCTGTGGCAGGAAGAGGATAAATCCCAGTATAAGCGAGAAAGAGTATACAGGCCGGTAGCGCCACTCTAACGCCGCGGGCATCAATGCAATGTTCTTTTGAAAGCGAAACCATTCCGATGAAAATCACCCTTTTGAGAATCTGGGCCGTCTGGCGCAGGTTCCGCCGCGGCGCACCGCATAACGATGCCCGTCATTTGCAATATGCGTCGCAAGTCGAATCCTTGATGGGACGCGCCAATCCGTTCGCAAGCTGGAGCGAGCGCGCCAACTGGATGATCGATGTGGCGGAATGGCTGCGGCGCGAACCGAAAGTGTCGTTGCTGGATGAGGGCGCATGGCGGCGCGTGAAACACCAGCGTACATGCTTTCTGCTGGATTGGCTCGATACGCATCGCGAGACCAAACGCCTGGTGCAGACGACCTTGCAAAAGACCTTGCGCGAATCGGTCGGCCCCGAGCTGTTCTGCGCGACCGGATTGCCGCACGAGCCGGCATTTTTCAACGAGCTGTCGGAGCGGATCGTCAAACTGCTGTTGCCGAAACCGCCGGCGCAGGCGGATCTGTCGACGCTGTTTACCTCGATGTTTCCGGACCCGGCGGATGCCAACTGGCTGCTGGGCCTGGATCACAGGACCTTGTCGCGGTTGTCGCGCCTGTGCGCCGACGATGGTATTGCCCACGCTTATCAGCAGCAAATCGATGAAGCGCTGCTATACCTCGTGACGATAGTGGTGTCGGTCGGCATCAGCCCCAATTTTCGCCAGAGGCTGGAACCCAGAATGCCGTTGCAGGCGACACCCTTCATGGCTTTGCGGCGCGAGCTGGAAAAATATTTGATGGCCGGCCGGCATGACGATGCGGCATTGCGCAGCGTACGCATGTTGATTGCGGTGTGTCAGGCGCAGACCGACCGCATTTATGCGCATCTGGATGAGTATGGCGTCTCGGTCGGCCTGGTGTATCACGTCGAACGCATGCGCGCGCAATTGGCGCGCATGGCGCGCCTGATCGATCTGCGCGTGGTGCCGCATGCCGCATCGGGCGCCGGGCGGGTGCAGGAGTTGTTGGTCGACCTGATCAATTCGCATCACCGCCGCTCATCCGTGAAAGGCCTGGTCAGACGCAGTTTTTCGCTGCTGGCGCGCAAAATGGTCGAGCGCAATGCGGATCATGGCGAGCAATACATCGCGCGCGATCGGGCCGAATATCGGGCGATACTGACAGCAGCATGCCTGGGCGGCATCGTAACCGCGGCCACGGCGCTTGGAAAAGCTGCATTGATCGGGCTCGGCATGGCGCACTTTTTTGAGGGAATATCTGTGTCGCTGCTTTTTGCGGCCAGCTTCATCGCGATTTCCGCTGTTGGCGGGGTGCTCGCGACCAAGCAGCCGGCAGTGACTGCGCCGGCGCTCGCGGCGAGAATGGGGGCGCTCGATACCATCGATGGATTGCGCGCGCTGATGACTGAAATCGCATTCCTGTTACGCTCCCAGGCGGCAGCGGTATTCGGTAATCTGGTGGCGGTGGTGCCGACCATGCTGGCATTGTCGCTTGCGATACTGAGCTTGTCGGGCAGCGCCGTAATGTCGCCGCAAAAAGCGCACGCAAGCCTGGCGTCGTTGTCGATCGTCGGCGTCACGCCCTTGTACGCGGCATTTACCGGCGTACTGTTATGGATCGCGAGTCTGGTGGCAGGATTTGCCGACAACTGGTTTGCCCTGCGGCGCTTGCGCGAAGCACTGACCCATCATCGGCGCCTGGTATTTGCGGTCGGTGCCGCGCGGGCCGAGCGCTGTGCCAAGTGGCTGGAGGATAATGTTGCAACGATCGTCGGTAATGTCGCGCTCGCTGTTTTTCTCGGCATGACCCCGGTCGTCGCTGCATTTTTCGGCTTGCCGCTGGACGCGCGTCATGTGACGCTTTCCACCGCCGCACTGACTGCGGCGGCCAGCAGTCTGGGCTGGCAGGCGTTTGCAATGCCGGAGTTCTGGCTCGCGGTGGGCGGCATTGCCGCGATCGGATTGTTGAACGTGGGTGTCGCATTCGCGTGTGCGCTCGGCTTGGCACTGCGCGCGCGCGATGTGCCCAAGCGTGTACGCCGGATCGTGTTCAAAACCGTATTGAAACGATTTGCCGCGTCGCCGCGCTGGTTCCTGCTGCCGGCCCGGAAGGAAGCGGTGGTAACAGCCATTCCTGCCGTCGATACGGCGGCCACGAACGAGCGCAAGAAACGATCGAAAACGGGACGCTAGCAGGGCCCGCAAAGCGATTTCCTGATATGCAGCATGGACTGTCGCCTTGTAATGATGTAAAATCGAGCGGTTTTGGTTCCGGGTAGCAATGGCTGCGTATCACTCAGATGCTTTGCTGCCGCTACCCCTTCCCAAGTTGGTTTCGCATTAATTACCTCTGCTACCATGAAAAAAATATTTGCACTTCTCGCGCTGGCGGGTATTGCCAACTTCGCCGCTGCTGCGGACGTCGCCGGTAATGCCAAAGCGGCTGAAAACAAGGTTGCGATGTGTATCGGCTGCCACGGCATCCCGGGTTACAAAGCCACTTTCCCCGAGGTTTACCAAGTCCCGATGATCGGTGGCCAGTCGGCAAAATACATTGAAAGCGCGCTGAAGGCGTATCAAAAAGGCGATCGCAAGCATCCATCGATGCGCGGTATCGCAGCCAGCTTGTCGGATCAGGATATTGCCGACGTTGCTGCCTATTACGCACAGCAGAAATAAGGGAAGCCCACCATGAAAAAAAATCTCGCATTGGCGGTGGCTCTGATTGCGTCGACCATGTCATTCAACGCATTCGCAGGCGGCAACATCGATGCCGGCAAAGCGGCTGCTGAAAAATTCAATTGCGCTGCGTGCCACGGCAAGGATTTCAATAGCCCGATCGACCCGACCTATCCGAAGCTCGCCGGTCAGCATCAGGATTACCTGGAACATGCATTGATCGCGTATCAGCGCGGCGGCGATACTGCCAATGGCCGCAGCAATGCAATCATGGGCGGTCAAGCCAAGATGTTGTCGAGGCAGGACATCCAGAATATCACGGCCTATTTGCACAGCCTGCCGGGTTCCCTGGTTCTGCGTAAATAAGATCCGACGATTGAATAAAAAAGCCACGGTTCGCCGTGGCTTTTTTTTGTGCTCAGCACCTGTGAGAGGTCGGCATCAGCGCCGCTTCACACATTCGATATAGGCGGCGCCGTCGGGCGGTAAGCCGCTGCGCTGCGAGGCCCAGATCATCTGTCCCAGGCACTCCATGATGTGATGATGCGCCTCATGTTCGGAATCGAGGCGCTGCGCAAGCGCGAGGAACGCGGCGCGGATGCCGGGCGGCTGATCGATCGAAATCTGTTCGGCAATCGACAGGTGCATCGACAGGTGCAGGAAAGGATTGCTGTCGCCGCGCTCGACCGAGTAATCGGCGGCCAGCGCCGCTTCCGTATCCTTTAATGCGTCCGCATATTCCGGATGCTGCGCGATCCAATCGCGCGCTACCGCTTCGAGCGGTGTCAGGATTTCGTTGGTGCGGTGCTTGCGATAGGTTTCACAAAAAAACCTGCGCACATCATGTTGAGACGGAGTAAACATCGAATCTGAAAAGTAACCGGTCTGCCGGTGCGGCATTTATCCGTCATTGTACGTGGCTTTGGCAGATCGACGATAAATCACGGATTCGATTAAGATAGCCGCTGGTCTTTCGCGCTACTAGTACCGCCTCCGGCAAATCCTCCGTCAGTAAATCGCGCCTTTTTCCGCTTGGCGGCGTTGCTCGTCGTTGCATAGCT
>CAMLDH010000317.1 GCA_946478765.1 uncultured Oxalobacteraceae bacterium
CCCAGCTTGATTTATTTGAATCAAATGACACGACATCTATCCTGACACAGGGGGCCACCGTCATCGTAGTTATATTCGGGTGATTGCATATAGTCATTGTTTTCGTCCAATACTGGTGACTCGCTTCCTGGAGCTAAATAGTAGCGAGAATAAGCACGGTACCTACCGCCACCATGAGGGTCAGCCTGTAGACGATAATAGTCGAGCTGAACAGCTATTAATTGTTCGAATTCGTTATATGTAACGTTGCTGGAATAGAAGTCAGGGGGAATGAAAGCAAAACCTTCATTACACAACAACTTGGCTGTTTCAGTAGTTATGGCCGATTCAGAAGCGCTCATTGCTTCATTGGGTAATACATCCGAAAAAATACTCATTCTCCACCTTTCCTGAGGATATAAAAAAAACTGAAATTGTATAAATATGAAACTATCCACCGCCACCACTGCACGCATCTGGATCAAAATGCACTGCATGCTTTTTTCAGCAGAGGGGCGAGTATAGTAGTGATGATGCTAATTTATTAACCAACGATCGATGCCTGCAACCATTTGAAGGGAGGCATCAAAGTGAAACCGGTGAAATGGATGCGCTACGGACCTAATCTGTACCGTAAGAATTTGATTTTCTTGATATGCGGTTTATTAACAATGGCGAGCGCCACCAGATAATAAGAAGAGTCTTGATTATCTGCAATACCATAGATATGGGATGCGGAGAAAAATCTCGACTTTTTTTTGGGGGGGGCTGGGGGCATTGGAAAATGCGAACAGCCTTTCACCCGAGGCGAAGCACCTCACGACCAAATGGGCAAGCCAAATTGGGCGAACTGCGCGAGGCTCAAATGGATGGGAATCGATTGCCACTGCTGGCGTTCTGCCATATCGACGGCCAAAGCGACCGGATTTTGGCGCAGTTCATCACGAGGGCCACAATCGCAGATAGGTTGCGGGTTCCGGATAAATTCAGTGCCAAAAAGAACCCGCAATCCGTTAGTTGCGTAACGCCATCTGTCGTTGCGCCACATCGATGTCGACATAACGCCACACCGTGAACTCGACCGGATGGCGCTTGTAGTTCTTTACCCACGGATGAAGCAGGTCGGCCGACAGCGGGTGCGTGCGGATGACCCACGGCGCATAGCCGTGCACCAGTTGCGTCATGTCGCGATACAACTGCGTGCGCGCAGGCGAGTCGGGCAATTGACGCGCTTGTTCGTAGCGCCGGTTGAATGCAGGCAAATCGAAGCGCGCATAATTGACGCGGCCGCTGTTGGGACCGTACAGCAACTGGAAAAAATTCTCGCCGTCCGGAAAATCTGCAATCCAGTTGGTTTCGAACATCTGTACTTTGCCCAGCCGCGACGCCTTGATGATGTCGCCGTATTTGTCGCTCTTGAATTCAACGCGAATGCCGATCGCATTCAGGTTGCGTCGCCACAATTCATCACGCAAGCGGCCCGTGGTCGATGCCAGCGTGTGCATCGTCAAGATCAATGGTTTGCCGGCGGGCGTGGTGCGGTAGCCGTCTTTGCCGTTCTGCCGGTAGCCGAAACGGTCCAGCAACGCACGCGCCAAGTGCACGTTGTATTCGACCGGGCTGCGATAGGCCGGGTCGTAGCCCGGCATGTCGGGCGGCAATGGCGACTGCGCCGGAATGGCTAGGCCCTTTTCCAGAATGCGGATGTCTTCCGCGCGGTTGTACGACAGCGCAATGGCGCGGCGCAACGCAATCCGGTCGCTGCTATAGCCGCCGATGACCGGGTCCTCCATGTTCATCCACATGTAATAGGTTTGCAGCGGCGTGAATAGCGACAACTGCATGCCTTGTCTGGCCAGTTCCGGCTTCAGCTGGCCGTCGCTGAGCGCCATCTCGGCCAGCGGCGGCGGGATCTGCTCCAGATAGTCGAACTCGCGATTGAACAATCCGAGCATGCGCGGCTGCGGCTCTTCCATCACCTTGATCTCGATGCGGCCGACCAGCGGCAATCGCTTGCCGTCGAGTGCGGCGGCGATGGCCCGATCCGCCGCATCGGCGCCGGGTGCGGCATGGAACACGGTTTCGCGAAAATCCGGATTGGCTTGCAATACGATCTTGTTGCTGCGCTGCCATTCTGCAATGACAAAAGGGCCGGTGCCCACCGGATGGTTGCCGGCATCGCCGGCATAGGCGTCGATCACTTCGCGCGCCACAGCGCCCGTGGCCGGCATCGCCATCTCGAACGGGAAATTGCGGTCGGGCGCGTTGAGGCGGATGCGCAAGGTGTAGCGGTCCAGCGCCTGCAATCCCGCCACCGGCACATCAGTGTTGAACCTGCCTTGCTTGCTTTGCCGCTTGAGAACGCCGTCACCGACGATCTTGTCCTCGAACAGAAACAGCCACGGCGATTTCAGTGCGGGATCGTACATGCGCTTGAAGCTGTACACATAATCGTCGGCAGTCAGTTCGCGCTTTTTTCCCTGGAAGGCCGGGTCGGGTGTGAACCGGATGCCGGGTTTGATATGAAAGGTGTAGGTGGCGCCGCCGTCGCTCACGCGCGGCATGGCCGCGGTGTTCGGTTGTAGTTTGACCGGCCGCGCCAGATAGTCGTAGCGCAGCAGGGAATCGAACACGTTCTCGGTGATGCTCAGTGTGTTGACATCGGAGGCGGTGGCTGGGTCGAGGCCGGTTTCGCCGCTGGTGATCATGACGCGCAAGGTTTTGGCCGCGTCGGCGGCCATGACGGCGTGCGTCGCCGCCGCGCACGCCAGCACCAGCAGCAGGAGGGATTTGCGGAGCACGTGCACTGCCCGACGGACCGGGCCTACTTCAATCGTGCCGGCAACACGTCGCGCAGCAGCGCATCGGCATCGCGAATCATCTTTTCGGTGGTGTCCCAGCCGACGCAGCCATCGGTCACCGAGCAGCCGTATTTCAACTGCGACAAATCCTGCGGGATCGCCTGCTTGCCGGCCACGATGTTCGATTCGATCATCACGCCCACCAGCGACTTGTTGCCGAGGCGGACCTGGTTGATGACGTCGGCCATCACCAGCGGTTGCAGTTCCGGCTTCTTGTAGCTGTTGGCATGAGAACAATCGACCACGATATTGGCCGGCAGCCCGGCTTTCGCCAGCGCCTGTTCGGCCATCGCGACCGACACCGTGTCGTAGTTGGGCCGGCCGTCGCCGCCGCGCAGCACGACGTGGCCGTAGCGGTTGCCGCGAGTGCGCACGATCGCCACGCGTCCCTGGCCATTCAAGCCGAGGAACGAGTGCGGATGCGACGCCGACAGAATCGCATTGATCGCGATGTCGATATCGCCATCGGTGCCGTTCTTGAAGCCGACCGGCGTGGACAGGCCGGACGACATTTCGCGGTGCGTTTGCGACTCGGTGGTGCGCGCGCCGATGGCGGTCCATGCGATCAGGTCGCCCAGAAACTGCGGCGAGATCGGGTCGAGCGCTTCGGTCGCGGTCGGCAGGCCGAGTTCGCCTATATCGAGCAGGAATTTGCGCGCATTCTCCATGCCTTGATCGACGTGGAACGAATCGTCCATGTCGGGATCATTGATGTAACCCTTCCAGCCGGTGGTGGTGCGCGGCTTTTCGAAATACACGCGCATCACCAGCAATAGCGTGCCGGCGACGTCCGCCTGCAGCGCCTTCAGGCGGCGCGCGTAATCGAGGCCGGCCACCGGATCGTGGATCGAACACGGACCGACCACGACAAACAGGCGCGGGTCCTTGCGGTCGAGGATGTTGCGCATGGCTTCGCGCCCCCGCATGACGACTTCGCCCGCCTGGTCCGACAGCGGCAGGCGCGCGTGCAGGTCCTCGGGGGTGGGCATCGGGTCGAAGGCGGTGACGTTGACGTTTTCGATATTGAAGGCGGTCATGTTGGGCGATCTGATGGAAATGAAGCGGTTGCACGGGCACGCCCCATGAGCCTCACGGGGGCGTGCCGCGGAAAAAAACGACAGTTTACTCCTTGTGCCGGGCCGCCGGCCCGATTTCATGCGGTCGTTGGCATGCCGTCCACCACGCTGAACGGCTGTCAGGCCCCGCGCGGAAATAGATTCTTGCATCGGGGGCATTGTCACCAGCGCGATATCGTTTCATTCTTACGAACTTCGGCGCCGCGTTCATACGATACGCAGCCGAATCCGATGCAATTTTCTCATTCACATGGACAACACATCATGGACCAGCAATACAAGGATGGCTTGCAAATGCGCAAGCAGGTCATGGGCGAAGAATTTGTCGAGAAGGCATTTGCCGATGCCAGCGACTTTACGCTGCCGCTGCAGGATTTTATTTCGCGCAATGCCTGGGGAACGGTATGGTGCCGCGACGGCCTCGATCTGAAAACACGCAGCCTGATTACGGTATCGATGCTGACGGCGCTTGGCCGCGCCCATGAATTGAAGGGGCATATTCGCGGCGCCCTCAATAACGGCGCGAGCATGGAAGAAATCCGCGAAGTATTGCTGCATGCGGCGATCTATTGCGGCGTGCCGCTGGCAGGCGACGCATTCCGCGTCGCGCAGCAAGTGTTGAACCTAGATTCGGCAGCTGACCGCTCACTTTCGTCTGGAGAGCCGCATGAACATTCACTTTGATTCGTTCGA
>CAMLDH010000318.1 GCA_946478765.1 uncultured Oxalobacteraceae bacterium
CGTGATGCGCGAGTGCGTTGCGGCTGCCCTCGCCCATGACGGCAAACACGATGTCTTTAGGCCAGCTGTGCAACACGGAAAATGCCGCGTCGATCGCGTTCGGGCTGACAAACGCCACCATCGCGTAGGCAGTCAGATCATGCAGCGCAGCGCGCAACGCGGCCGGATCGCTGAGCGGATGAATTTCCAGCAGCGGAAATACCACCGCATCGCGCCCGATCGCGGCAACCCGCTGCGCCAGCGAACTTGCCTGGGCCAATGGACGCGTGATCACTACCGGATTAGTCATCCACCTGGGTATCCACTTTGCAGAGGGCGAGTATCGCTGTCGCATCTTGCGCGTTCAGCGCATCGGCGATTTGGCGGCCCAGCGCTTGCGGCGCATGTGCCGGTCCCGTCGCATCCGCGGTCGCCATGCGCCGGCCGTCCGGCGTCGCGACCATCGCGCGCAGATGCATCGTTGCGCCATCCACCGTCGCGAACGCCGCCAGCGGAATCTGGCAGCTGCCGCCGAAGGTCTTCGATACGGTACGCTCGGCCGTCACCGCTTGCGCCGTCGCCTCGTGATTAAGCGGCGCCAGCCAGTGGCGCAGATCCGCGCGGCCGGCAGGAATTTCAATGGCCATCGCGCCCTGCCCCGGCGCCGGCAAACTTTGCTCCGGCGCGATCAGCGCACGAATACGCTGCGGCATGCCGAGCCGCTTCAAGCCGGCCGCCGCGAGAATGATGGCGGCGTACTCGCCCCGATCCAGTTTGCCCAGGCGCGTATCCAGATTGCCGCGCAACGGCCGAATCACCAAATGGGGGTAACGTACTGCAATCAATGCCTGACGCCGCAAACTGCTGGTGCCGACGACTGCGCCATGAGGCAGTGCATCGAGCGAATCGTAATCATTGGACACGAATGCATCGCGCGGGTCCTCGCGCTGCAGAACAGCCGCCAGGTCGAAACCATCCGGCAGCTCCATCGGCACATCTTTCAATGAATGCACTGCCAGATCGGCGCGTCCTTCCGCCATGGCCACTTCGAGTTCCTTGACAAACAAGCCCTTGCCACCGACCTTGGACAAGGTACGATCCAGAATTTGATCGCCGCGCGTCGTCATGCCGAGAATTTCTATGTTGCACCGCGGATACAATAACGATAACTTTTCACGAACATGTTCCGCCTGCCACATGGCGAGGCGACTTTCGCGCGATGCGATGATTAACTTCGAGGGAGGAGATAGGTTCAAAATAGGCTCTTTCGATTTTCTTTGCCGCCGAGCGCAGCAATGCGAGTCATTGCGCAGCTTATCTGGGCGGATTTTATCATGGGGGGCATCTCTAAAAATCGCCGCAAGCGGCCCAAAGTCGTACCGTGCCTTTAGAGGTGTTCATGCGCCTTTTTGCAATTTCCGGCCACAAACCCGTCTTTTCTCTCAAAAAAGCTGCTCGTAACCAACCATCATGGCAAAACAACTTACCAGTCCTTCCCGCACCACCAACCCCGTCGCCGATAAAGATGCGCCGCTAAAAGAAGATATCCGCCTGCTGGGACGCCTGCTGGGCAACGTCCTGCGCGACCAGGAGGGAGACACGGTGTTCGACGTGGTCGAGACGATCCGTCAAACCGCGGTGCGCTTTCGCCGTGAATCCGACGCCCAGTCGGGCGCTGACCTCGATAAACTATTGAAGAAACTCACGCGCGACCAAACCATATCCGTGGTTCGCGCGTTCTCGTATTTCTCGCATCTGGCCAATATCGCGGAAGACCAGCATCACAACCGGCGCCGCCGCGCGCATTTGCTGGCCGGCTCCAGCGCGCAGCAAGGCAGCGTTGCCTATGCGCTGGCCAAACTGGACGACGCCGGCGTCTCCGGTGCAGCTGTACGAACCTTCTTCAAGGAAGCGCTGATTTCCCCGGTACTGACTGCGCATCCGACCGAAGTGCAACGCAAAAGCATTCTTGACGCCGAACATGAAATTGCGCGCCTGCTGGCCGAACGCGATCTGCCGCTGACGCCGAAAGAACGTGCCGGCAATACCGAATTGCTGCAGGCGAAAGTCGCCACGCTGTGGCAGACACGCATGCTGCGCTATTCGAAGTTGAGCGTTGCGGATGAAATTGAAAATGCATTGTCGTACTACCGCATCACCTTCCTGCGCGAATTGCCGGGACTGTATGACGACATCGAATCCGAAATCGCCGCGCAATTCCCCCAGCGGCAACATCAGAACGCGATGCAAGACGACACGCCGCCCTTTGTGCAAATGGGCAGCTGGATCGGCGGCGACCGCGACGGCAATCCGAACGTCAATGCCGGCACCATGCAGCACGCGCTGGCGCGCCAATCGACCACGATCCTCGAGTTTTATCTGGAAGAAGTGCATGCACTGGGCGCCGAACTGTCGATTTCATCGATCCTGGTCAGCGTCAGTCCGGCGTTGCAGGCATTGGCCGACGCGTCGCCCGATGCATCTTCCCATCGCACCGATGAACCCTACCGCCGTGCGTTGATCGGCATCTATGCGCGTTTGGCCGCGAGTGCACGCGAACTCGGGGCAATCCATATCCTGCGCCAGGAAGTCGGACCGGCGGCACCCTACGCCAATGCACATGAATTTACCGCCGACCTGCAAGTGCTGGTCGATTCGCTCGCCGCGCATCACGGTACGGTGCTGATCAAGCCGCGCTTGGCGATGCTGAAACGGGCGTCTGACATTTTCGGATTCCATCTCGCGACGCTCGACATGCGGCAAAGTTCGGACGTGCATGAACGCATGCTGGCGGAACTGTTTGCGCGCGCCAAGGTGGAAGCGCACTACGCCGATCTGACGGAAGAGAGAAAGGTCGAACTGCTGCTGGGCGAACTCGACAAGCCACGCCTGTTGTACTCGCCCTACCTTCCCTACTCCGACGAAACGAATTCCGAATTGTCGATCCTGCGTGCCGCCAAGGCGATCCGACAGCATTACGGCGCGCGCGCCATACGCAACTACATCATTTCGCACACCGAGACCGTGTCCGATTTGCTGGAAGTATTGCTGCTGCAAAGAGAGACCGGCCTGTTGCACACCGAATGGAGCGATGCCTCCGCACCTATCGACGCGGATCTGGAACTGATGGTCATCCCGCTGTTCGAAACCATTCCCGATTTGCGTTGCGCGTCCGGCATCATGGAAAGCCTGATGGCGCTGCCGCAGGTCAGCCGCCTGATCGCCAAGCAAGGTCATTTGCAGGAAGTGATGCTGGGCTACTCGGACTCCAACAAGGATGGCGGCTTTCTCACATCGAACTGGGAACTGTACAAAGCCGAAACGCACCTGGTCGATGTCTTCGACCGCGCCGGCGTCAAGCTGCGCCTGTTCCATGGCCGCGGCGGCACAGTCGGACGCGGCGGCGGTCCAAGCTATGAAGCAGTCCTGGCGCAACCGCCCGGCACCGTGAACGGACAGATCCGTTTGACCGAACAAGGCGAAACGATTGCATCGAAATTCTCCAACCCGGAAATCGGCCGGCGCAATCTGGAACTGCTGGTCGCCGCCACGCTGGAAGCGAGCCTGATGCCGCACGTCGCCGAAGGCAAGCGTGCAAAAAGGCTGGCGGAATTCGAAAGCGTGATGAGCGAACTGTCGGACCGCGCTTACAAGGCGTACCGCAACCTGGTGTACGAAACACCCGGCTTCACCGATTATTTTTTCTCGGCCACGCCGATTGCCGAAATCGCCGAACTCAACATCGGCTCGCGCCCCGCATCGCGCAAATCGACGCGCCGCATTGAAGACTTGCGCGCCATTCCGTGGGGATTTTCATGGGGCCAATGCCGCCTGCTGTTGCCGGGCTGGTACGGTTTCGGCACCGCAGTGTCGTCGTGGCTGCAGGAAGGCGACACCAAGACGCAAAGCAAGAAACTCGCAACCCTGCGCGCGATGTTCAAGGATTGGCCGTTCTTCGCCACGCTGTTGTCCAACATGGACATGGTGTTATCGAAAACCGATCTCGCGGTGGCATCGCGTTATGCGGAACTGGTGGCCGACAAGAAGCTGCGCAACAGCATCTTCAAGCGCATCGTGGCCGAGCATGAGGGCACCACTGCGTGCCTGACGGCGGTTACCGGCGCGAAGGAACGCTTGGCGAACAACCCGCTGTTGGCGCGATCGATCAAGAACCGGTTTGCCTATCTCGATCCGCTCAATCATTTGCAAGTCGAATTGATCAAGCGTCACCGGGCGGCGACGGCCGAGGGACGCAAGAGCGACGAGCGGGTGCATCGCGGGATTCATTTGTCGATCAACGGCATTGCGGCCGGCTTGCGCAATACCGGCTAGGATGTATCGCTGAAACGCCCTCCAGTGCCGTCATCATCGTCATCATGACTTGACGCGCCTGATCTGCCACTGTGGGCGGGATCTAGCGCACCAACGCCTTGACCGCCGCCCATTGCCGACGCGAAATCGGCAGTCGGTCATCGATATCGCGCACGATCACTTGCCATGACTCCTGCGTTTTCTCGCTGTCGCCGTCGGCGTCGATCGCATGCGCGCCGCGTTCGACGCCGGCAATGGCATTGCGCGCCACGAGCGCATTGCGATGCACGCGCACGAACAGCGCGGAC
>CAMLDH010000319.1 GCA_946478765.1 uncultured Oxalobacteraceae bacterium
GATGAACCCAAACGACAGCTCTGAGATCAGCGTCACGACATTGCTCGCGCTCCGCCAGGAGCCCGACGCACTTCGAGTCATCACCGAGCGCCTTAAGGTTAAAGAAATGGGGCCAGCGGACCACATCCGCACCAAGCACGAGGTCAAAGCGTTCATCGAAACAGCCGGCGAACTGAAGGAGGCGCGCGGGGATTGAGTGACCGAAGCGTACGTGAGATTTTGCCCACGCGGATTGATGGAAACGGACGCAACAGCGTGGGCAAAATGAACAATAGTGCAGCCGCCATCAGCAGGACAGCGACGATCGAAAAAGCGGTCATTTTGTTTCCTTCATGTCGATGGGTGCGCGCAGCAGTTCCGCGGCGCGCTGCATGTCGGCTTCGGGCAAAGTTTCCACTGGCGGACGGCCCCGATGCAACTTCAGGCCGAGGACCGCGATACCGCCGATCAGCAGCACAAAGGGTCCGAACCAGAGCAGCCAGGTCGTGGTCTTGACCGGCGGCCGGTACCGCACGAAATCGCCGTAGCGCTGCACCATGTAATCCACCACATCCTTGTCCGACATGCCTTGCGCGAGTTTTTCGCGCACCTGGTTTTTCAGGTCGATTGCGAGTTCCGCATGCGAATCCGCAATCGTCTGGTTTTGACACACCATGCAACGCAATTCTTCGGCCAGCGCCATGACGCGTTTTTCCAGCGCGGGGTTGGCCGCGACCGGTTGCGCTTCATTGGCATGGGCGAACGCGGTCGATAGAACAAGCGAACAGGCAAGCAATAATCTACGCACGATTCAACTCTTTGATCAAAGGCAAAAGTTTTTCAGCGATGACTTCCGGCGTCACCGGTCCGACATGCTTCATGCGGATCACGCCGCGCTTGTCGATGACGAAGGTTTCCGGCACGCCGTAGACGCCGTAATCGATGCCGACCCGGCCATCCGCATCGAATGCGGACAACTGATAAGGATTGCCGAACTGGCGCAGCCAGCCGGTGCCGTCTTCACGGCCATCCTTGTAGTTGAGGCCGATGATCGGCACTGCGCCCTGCTTGGCGAAATCCATCAATACCGGATGCTCCTGGCGGCAGGATACGCACCACGATGCCCACACATTGAGCAGCCATACCTGGCCCGCCATATCCTGCGGCGAGATGGTTTTGCCGGGCTCGTGCAATTGCGTGAGCTTGAATGCCGGCGCCGGCTTGCCGATAAAGGGCGATGGAATTTCGCGCGGATTCAGGCGCAGCCCGATGCCCAGAAACAGCAGCAACGCAACGAAAATTCCGAGAGGTAAAAGAAAACGTTTCATGATCCAGCCCTATACCGCAGCGTTGATTGGTTTGTCGGCTCCCGGTATGGCGGCCGCATCCTGCGCGGCCTGCTGCCGTTTGCGCGCCCCCATCCGGTAGCGCCGGTCGGACGCCGCCAGAAAGCCGCCGAACGCAATGATCAGGCAACCGCCCCAGATCCAGCCGATAAAGGGTTTGTGCTGCACGCGCACCACCCACACATCCGGCCCGGTCGTCTCGCCCAGCGATACATACAAGTCACGGGTAAAGCCGCGATCGATGGCCGCTTCCGTCATCGGCATCTGCTGCACCGTGTAGAGCCGCTTTTCCGGCATCATCGTCGCGATCTTCGTGTCGCCGCGCGTGACCTCGAAGGTGCCCTGTGCCGCGATATAGTTCGGTCCCTTGATTTCCTTCAAATCCGTGAAACGGAAGGTGTAGCCGCCGGCACTGGTGGTGTCGCCCACGCGCATGCTCACATCGTTGGCCGTGTCCATGCCCTTGACCAGCGTTACGCCGACCACGAACACGCCGATGCCGGCATGCGCAACGATCATGCCCCAGTAGCTGCGCGGCTGGCTGGAAATCCGCTTCCATAGCGACGTGCCGGCCGGCGCATGGCGCAGGCGCTGCAGCAGGTGCGAGGCCGTGGCAAGAAAGATCCAGACCGCGAACGTGATGCCGAGCACGACCATCGGCGATACCGCCAACAGCAAGGCCGCCACAGCCGCACACAGCACGGCGCCCAGCGCAATCCAGCGCAAGCGATGCAACACTTCCTTGAAAGACGCGTCTTTCCAGCGCACGAAAGGCCCCACCGCGAGCAGCAACAGGATCGGGATCATCAGCGGCACGAACACCGCTTCGAAATACGGTGGGCCGACCGAGATCTTGCCGAGATCGAGCGCATCGAGGAACAGCGGATACAGCGTACCCAGCAATACGGTGCCGGCAGCCACCAGCAGCAACACGTTATTCACCAGCAGCATCGACTCGCGCGAGAACAGGCTGAACTTGCCGCCCAGACCGACCTTCGGCGCACGCCACGCATACAGGGTCAGCGAACCACCGATGACAAGCGCGAGAAAGATCAGGATGAACAAGCCGCGGCGCGGATCGGTCGCAAACGCGTGCACCGACGTCAGCACGCCGGAACGCACCAGGAAGGTGCCGAGCAAGGACAGCGAGAATGCGATGATGGCCAGCAGCACGGTCCAGTTCTTGAAGCTGCCGCGCTTTTCCGTGACCGCCAGCGAATGGATCAGCGCGGTGCCCACCAGCCACGGCATGAAGGAGGCGTTTTCCACCGCATCCCAGAACCACCAGCCGCCCCAGCCGAGTTCGTAGTAGGCCCAGAAGCTGCCCATGAAAATGCCCAGCGTCAAAAACATCCACGCCACCAGCGTCCACGGCCGCGACCAGCGCGCCCAGGCGGCATCGAGCCGGCCGCTCATCAAGGCGGCAATCGCAAACGCGAACGCGACCGAAAAACCGACATAGCCCATGTACAGCAGCGGCGGATGAATGATCATGCCGAAGTCCTGCAGCAGCGGATTCAGATCGCGTCCGTCCGCGGCAGCCGGCAGCAGGCGCTCGAACGGATTGGAGGTAAACAGCATGAAGCACAGGAAGCCGACGCTGATCAAGCCCATCACGCCCAAGACGCGTGCGACGGTATCGTCCGGCAATTGCCGGCTGAACATGGCGACCGCAAAGGTCCACAACACCAGCATCTCGCTCCACAACAGCAGGGAGCCTTCATGTCCGCCCCAGGTACCGGCGATGCGGTAATAGACCGGCAGCATCGAGTTCGAGTTGGACGCTACATACTTGACCGAGAAATCGTTGGTGACGAACGCCACCACCAGGCAGACGAACGCCAGGGTGACGAAGGCGCATTGCCCGGCCGCCGCCGGCCGCGCCAATGCCATCCAGCGCGCATTGCCGTTAAACGATCCGGCGATCGGGAGAATGCCCTGCACCAGTGCCAGGCACAGCGCGAGCATCAGGGAGAAGTTACCGAGTTCAGGAATCATTGCGCACCCTTGGTCTGGCTGCCGCCGGTGACGACGCGAGCATCGACGGCTTGATTGGCCTCCTTGCCTTTCTTGAGCGCATAGGCGGCATCCGGCGGCATGTAGTTTTCATCATGCTTGGCCAGGACTTCGTCGGCGACGAACAGGTTGCCGTTGCCGAGCTTGCCTTGCGCAACCACGCCTTTGCCTTCCCTGAACAGGTCGGGCAGGATGCCGCGGTAATTGACGCGAATGCTCTTCGCGGTGTCGGTCACCATGAAGCTGACGGTCACGCCATCGGGCTGGCGCTGGATGCTGCCGGTTTCGACCATGCCGCCCATGCGAAAGCTTCTGCCGTGCGGCGCTTCGCCGGCCAGGATCTGGGTAGGCGTGAAGAAGAACACGAGGTTCTTCTGGAACGCCGCCAGCACCAGCCATACCGCCACGCCCAGCGTGGCCAATCCGGCGCCGATCAGGATCAGGCGTTTATGCCTTGGTTTCATTGTTTGCTCCTTGTGCGCGGCGCATTGGATGCGCGGGCGAGTTGTGCGCGGATCGATTTACTGCGCTGCGTCACGAACAGGACTTCACCCGCCATGAACCCGAAGACGACAATAAACGAACCCCACACGTACAGGGCGTAACCGCCCATCGCGAAAAAATCGCGCCAGCTTTCCCAGATCATGCTTTTGCCTCCGTGTATTCCTTGACCCAATCGGTGTGCCGTTCGCGTTCCAGCACGATGCAGCGCACGCGCAGCAGCGCCATCGCAATGGTGTATGCCCAGAACGCCAGTGCCAGGATCAGCATGCCCATGAGCATGGTCATCGCCATGGATGGCGCACTCTTCAAATTGATCGACGAGCCCTGGTGCAGCGTGTTCCACCATTGGACGGAAAAATAGATGATCGGGACATTGACGACGCCGACCAGCGCAAGTACGGCGCCGGCCCTGTCGGCACGCCGCGGTTCGTCGATGGATGCCTGCAGCGCCATGAAACCGACGTACAGGAACAGCAAAATCAGTTCGGACGTCAGGCGCGCATCCCAGACCCACCAGGCGCCCCAGGTCGGCTTGCCCCACAGGGCGCCAGTCCACAATGCGAGGAAGGTGAACATCGCGCCGGTGGGCGCCAGCGCACTGGCCATCATGGACGACATGCGGGTGTTGAAGGCCAGGCCGATGGCGGCCCAGAACGCCATCACCAGGTAGACGAACATCGACATCCATGCGGCCGGCACATGCAGGAAGATGATGCGATAGGCGTCGCCCTGCTGG
>CAMLDH010000320.1 GCA_946478765.1 uncultured Oxalobacteraceae bacterium
AGATAGACCTTGGTGACTGGAGTTCAGACGTGTGCTCTTCCGATCTGTAACTGCTTCGGTGCATTGCGGATATGTGGCGGCCGGATGAGTAAAGTTCCCATGAAAGCTTTACGATCTGCAAAAAATAGCACGCCGTCCCGCGCAGACGCAAGCATGGCATGCGATGCTCAAGGCAAGGATAGTCAAGTAGGGGGCGCGGCGTTATGTGCCCACGCGGGCGGTATCAATTCTATTTCAATGTCCTCATGTTGACAGATAACCGCGTGACTACTACAGCAAAATGTCGGCCGCGTCTATTTTCACCTTTGGTTGCTGAAGTTGATGCGTATCCGGCCCCGTATCTTGTGGTGCGGCAAGGATTTCATGCCTTGCCAGCATGAAGAAGAATGCCGCGCGCTCGTTCTTGGCCCGGATTACGAGATCGATCGCGCCGGCGGCACTCTGGGTCACGCCGGTGATACCCTCGGGCACGCCGGTAATAGCCTCAGCCTCGGTCGGGCCAGCAACACTCACGGTCGCGCGTCTCTCATCGACAGCCTTCCGCCGCAATGACCGTCGCCCCATCCGCGCATCGGCAACCGGGCGCCGCACTGCCATGGTCCGAAAAAGCCATGCGGAGCCCTTTTGGGGATTGTGCAGCGACAGTTGCGGCTGTGACAGTTGCGGCTGTACCTGCGGCGGCGCGGAAGCCGGGTTCGACAATTTCTCCGTGCTCTCCCAGAGCATGTTGTGGTTGGCCCAACGCCGGCTTACTTCAGCCGCTCTCGACGCCGATCCGTTGATTCCCGTGATTCTCATGCTGTTCCACCTTGAAATGTACAAATATTCTGCCCATGAGTGACGCTTGGCGACAACAAGTTCCATCCGGGATGCGTCTCGACAGAACTTTCGGTTATTTCGCTGGCGCGATGACGCATGGCAAAAAAAAATCAATACAACCTCAATACAACCAATAATTATTGCAATCTTGAAGCTCGATAGCTAAACTTGCCGTGCGTCTCCCGGTTGGCAGTCCCTGCAACACTGTTGACGCACGCCAAACTAGAGGAGATATCGACATGCCTGCCACTGCCCGCCCCAAAACCGCTGCATTCAACCGAGCGAACGCATCGAATGCGCTCAGCCGCGTGCGGCCTCATTTGACACCGGCCATGGGCAGGCTCGCAGATGATCTGCTCGCTAAAATGGAGGCTGATGGCACCGTCTCCATCAAGACGCTGCACGAAACGCTGTTCCCCCTGGCCGACACCACGAGCGCAAGTGCCCAGCTTTCCAAGTTGCTAAAGGCCATCGAAGTTGCGGCCGAGGGGCAATCGCTCCTTATCAAAGCGTCCTACAAGGGCGCCAAGAGCGCCGGCGTAACGAATCGCCGCCTCTATTTCAGCGGTCCAAGGGCTGAACTCATCGCCGATGCCGAAGGCCTGCGTGCCATCCCGCCTGAAGAACTCATTGCCGGCCAGATGGGCCAAGTAGTGGTGGGAGAGCGTCGCATCGCTTTGCTCACCTTCAATGACCATGAATACGCCGCCGTGCGCCGAGCTTTCTGGCACTCACGTGAGGATCCTGCCGTGCGACGCGTGAGCGGTGTGGCGGTGGACGACCTTGGCCTACATGGCGGCTTGACTGTGTTGCACTACCACAGCCGTCAAGGCAACCGTGAATCACAACGCGCCGCGGAGGACTTACGACGAGCATACGAACCGCAGGCTATCATTGCCGTAGGGATCGCTTTCGGGGCCAACGAAGATTCCGATCATTTGGGTGATGTGCTCGTCTCCAAATTCATCTGCGACTACGAAAATGCGAAAGCACACAAAGATGGCCAATTGACGTTGCGCGGTGCCCGGCCGCCAGCCTCGCGCCGCCTCCTCGATGCATTGTGCCATCTCGACCGGCGTAAGCACCACATCGCGGAAAAGGCCGGCTGGCCTGTTCTGCGGTTCGGTGGCTTGCTCAGCGGCGATAAGTTGGTGGATGACCTCGACTATCGGGAAAGCTTGAAAAAACTAGCTGGACAGGACGATATCGTCGGGGGTGAAATGGAAGCTGCCGGAATCCACGCAGCGCTCGATGGCCGTCATGTGGGCTGGGTCGTCGTCAAGGCGATTTGTGATTGGGCCGATGGCAATAAAGGCGTCGACAAGACCCGGCGACAACAGGATGCCGCAGCCAATGCCGCCCAAGTGGTGAAGGCACTTTTCGATGCCGGCCAACTGTACGCCAATGAAGGCCTGGAGAGTGAGCGCCCGAGCGACGCGAAGCAGAGTACGTCACAAGGGCGGATGACTGCCCGCAGTTTGTCCCAGTGCCAAATGTTGTTTAATGACTTTAACGTCAGGCACTTGGTGGCAGGCCAGGCCGGCCTTCCCACCGAACTCAACACTCTGGCAGAAACACCCGATGTCCGGCGCGCGCAGAGCCAAGGCAACGACAAGCCCACAGTGGTGGCATTCGACGATATCCTGGCCTGGGTGCAAGACCCGCAAGCCCAGCCGCTGTACGCCTTGCTCGGCGAATACGGCATGGGCAAGACCACCACCTGCCAGCGCGTGGCCGCTGCACTGCGCGATCGCCGGGAGCAAGGCGAAACCCTGCCGTTGCCGCTGTACTTCGACCTGCGCAAGGTCGAGCGCGTGGTGGCGGCCACGGCACACGGCGCGGGTAAGGTGCCCACCCTGCAGGAAAGCATCGAAGACTGCCTGCGCCATGGCTACCTGCACCAAGACGGGGAGCCGCCGCGCTATGAAGAGGTGCTGGCCGCCATCGACCAAGGCGCACTGGTGATCTTCGATGGCTTGGACGAAGTGCTCTCGCGTATCGGCGACAAACAAGGTCTGAGCTTCACTGCCAACCTGCTGAAGGTCTTGCCCGAGACAGTTGCGCGTCACGCCGCGCGCGACAAGAGCGCAGGGCCGGCCGCACCGCTACGCGTGCTGCTGTCTTGCCGCACCCAGTTCTTTCGCAACCTCGCCGAGCAGAACAACCACCTTACCGGCGAGCACCGCGGAGCGAACACTGCGCAGCAGTATCGAGCCCTGCTGCTGCTGCCTTTCACCGATGACGAGATCCGAGCTTACCTGAAGGCGGTGTTCCCCGATATAGACCCGGCGCAACTGATGCGGCAAATCGAATCCGTGCACAACCTGCGCGAGCTTGCCGCGCGCCCCTTCACGCTCAAACTGGTGGCGCAGTTCATCCCGCGCATCGAGCAGTGGCGTGCGCAGGGGCGGCGCGTCACTGGCGCCACACTGTATCGAGAAGTAGCGCGCGAATGGCTGATCCGCGATAAGGAAAAGCAGAGCTTCCAACCTGAAGACAAGGAGCAGCTCGCGGGCGACTTGGCTGCACACCTGTGGCGCAGCGGCCAGCGCGGATTGAGCGCGCGCGAACTGGAAGCGTGGCTGGGGCGTTGGCTGGCTGGGCAAGACCCGCATGCCGATTTCCAGACCGTTCCGCGCGATCTGCTGCAAGAGGACTTGCGCAACGCCACGTTTTTGAAACGCCGCGACGGCGAGAAGCCACAGGACAGCCGTTTTGAGTTTGCCCACAGTTCGCTGCAGGAATTTTTCCTGGCCGACCACCTGTTGCACGCTTTGCGCAGCGGCGAACCGTCGGACGGCGCTGCCAGGCAGCGCTGGGCACTGCCACGCGTGAGCGACGAGACACTTGATTTCCTGGGCCAGATGCTGGCTGAAGAGGAAGCGCCGTCCCACACCGGGTTCGGGGCGTCAGGCGGCTCGGCACTCGCCACCCTGTCGAATTGGCGCCGGCCCTATCTTGCTCAGGCCAGCGAACTGCAGCTCGCCTACGCGTTGCATGCACATCGCGGGGGATGGCCCGTGCCTTTGCTGGTGGGCATGGACCTGCAAGGCGCCGATCTAAGCGACTGGCACTTTGGCAGTGCTGAGGAAGCGCCTGCCGATCCGCAACGGCCGGAGTCGCGTCTGGACATGAGCCGAGTGGCGCTGCAAGGTGCCCGACTGCGGCGCGCACGGTTCTGGCAGGTCACGCTCGACGGGGCACGGCTCGAGGGTGTGCTGGCTACTCAGGCGGAGTTTCTGGCGTGCCGGGCCGAAGGCACTCAATGGATGGGGGCCGATCTGGCGGGTGCTGTGTTTCGCCATACGTGCTTGGGTTCGGCACGTCGCCCAAATGCGGGCGCGGGTCCGGAATCGCAGGAGGAACTGCAGCGATGGCGGGGCGTAGCGGTGGAGCGGGCACGCTTTATTCACTGCCCGGGTGCCCCTATTCCATCGACATCTTCATCGGCCCTTTCTTCTGCAGCCACCGTCCCTTCAGCTGTCCTGACGCTCGCACAAGGGCACAATAATACGTTGGTGATGTCCTGCGCGATTTCGCCCGACGGTCGCCGGCTCGCCTCGGCGGCTGACGACTGCACGCTGCGCCTGTGGGATGCGGATTCCGGCGAGTGCCTGCGCGTCTTGCAGGGGCATGAAGGCGCGGTGACGTCCTGCGCGATTTCGCCCGACGGCCGACGGCTCGCCTCGGCGGCTGACGACCGCACGCTGCGCCTGTGGGATGCGGATTCCGGCGAGTGCCTGCGCGTCTTGCAGGG
>CAMLDH010000321.1 GCA_946478765.1 uncultured Oxalobacteraceae bacterium
ACAGAAGCTTTGTTTTCCGGCGCACCGTGCGAGCGGTCTCGCGCGCGACGTCCAGGACAAATACGGGATTCTTCACGGCTTCGATTCGTCCGGAAAAAATGAAATCGAATCGTTTCTCCTGCGAAGAAGCATTCTGAAAAAAGACACCGTTGTCGATCGCCAGGCACGATTTGAAGCAACGCTTAGCGGCAATGCCGTAACCCTCGTACAAGCGCTGTCCGCCACGACTCGCCGCAATAAAGGCGTCGGATCTTGCATAGACAAAACGGCGAACCATTCTATGAACGACGCTTAACGTCTGCTCGGAAAGATAAGTGCCATCCGTCATTGGTATATGCAGCAAGCCCTTCATCCATGCATACCCGAACGCATAGATTTGCGTCGGATTAAATCCATCCGTGACAATCACATCCGGCGCAAGACGGCGCAAGCTTGGAATCACATCCGGGTTATTGTGAATGTAGCGCTTGTTCACCGTAACAATTCGTTCGCGCAGGAAAGTGTGGTCGAAATTCATCGGCGGCAGATTCCATTGCCTGTTCGGCTCCCGCCGACAGCAAAAAATCACATGGAATCTGGCGCCAAGCGTGTTGGCGATGATGTTGAAAACCGGCACCCGGTAGGGTGGCGGTTCATTGGTGACCACTACTATTCTCGACATGGATGGATCTTAATGACCGTAGGACGCCTGGGCACACTGCAAGTGATGGGCAGTAGTCAGCCAGACTGAATTCACTGGAATAAATCGCGCATTTCCGTCTGACTGTTTCAGCGTTCCTGTGGAACACTCTCCTCGCTGCATAGCTCGGCATACCTGCACAAAAAGCTTAACGGAGTGGTTTTGCTTGAATGCTGATCTTTGCCAAACTTTTGAGATGGAATGGGCGCAAAAATGAGCCATCTCGAACATGCCCGTACAGCGCTCAGACAGCACAGCGCTCTTTACGTTTCTCTTCCTGAAAATCAATCGGCGCTTCCTGTCGTGCACCCCATATTCATGCATTGGATCACGTCATGTCATCTGAAAATATCGTCATTTCATTTTATGAGAACGAGGTCCCGTCTTTCGTCGAAGCAGAGCTGGACCGGCTATATGGCAACGTCTTTTCATCGCTGCCGCAATTCCTGGCTTACGGCGGCGTCGAACGCATGCATACCTATGTCGCTCGCGACGGCAGCCATGCAATTGCCGTATTCCTGCTCCGTCGTGAAAAAACGAAGGTACAGGTCATTAATGAAGGCATCACGATCGATGCGCAAGAGATGACCCGATTTTGCCGGTATATTTTCACCGTGTTCAAGGCAGTGTCGGTCATCTCGTTTCACGCAATACAAGTCGATACCCAGCGATTGCCGTTTCCGGCACAGTGCCATCATTGCACGGAAGACAGCGTTATCAGCCTGCCGCGCACTGCGCAGGCATATCTGGCCCAACTCGGGCCGTCGACGCGTAAAAATCTCAAGCGCCATTTGAACCGGATCCGGCGCGATTTTCCCTCGTTCGATTATCGCGTCTATGCAAGGGAAGAGGTGGACGAGCAACGGGTACGCGACATTATCAAACTGAATTGCCTCAGAATGGCTAGCAAGAACAAGGTCTCCACCATCGACGCGCGAGAGACAGAGCGCATCATTCAAATGGTGAAAATGAGCGGGTTCGTTGGTGTTGGGACAATTGATGGTCAGTTGTGCGCCGGCGGGATTACCTATCGCTTTGGCAATAACTATTTTTCATTCGTAAAAGCGCATGATCCAAAGTATGACGACTACAGTCTTGGCATGCTCAACAATTACCTGATCATCTGCGAATGCATCGCCCGCAGCGGCAAGGAGTTTCATCTGATGTGGGGTCGCGAACCGCATAAGGCGCTACTGCAGGGCATCCAGCGGGATCTGGATCATGTCGTTGTATTCCGCTCGCGCGCAGATGTTTTGCGAAATGCAGGCATCGCGTTGGAAACCGCAATCACCGGCTATATGCGCCGCATAAAAATCTGGCTATTGCACGACGCAAAACATGAGAACAGCGTTATTGCCAGAATCAGCGTCAAATCCCTATGTCTCATTCGCAGTGCAAAACGCGTCAAACCGCGCTCTTTAAGCGACACGTAATTTTCACCCACGAGAAACGTATTCACTCAATAGCGGCGCTTTCAAACGATGTGAAGCTCCCCCGTCTGAAACAGGCACTATGAAATAATTCGGCCGACGCCTCATCAGGATTTTTGAATCAAACACATTGTGTATCGATTTGTTCAATCATGAAAATGTCCTTTCATGCCGCGCACAAACTTGTGCACCTGACCCAGCAGCCGTGATCCAACGCTGTCCTGCCGTTTGATGTCATGCAGCCATACCCTGACGCGCCGCGCATAGTCAAGATAGGTGTTCTTCAAAATCAACTGCCCGTCGAACAGAACGCAGGCAGGTGAGCGGTAGACAACGAGGTGATCGAGATTGCGTTGAACACCCTGAAGCCGGTATTTGTAGTCATACTGCCCCCATAGAAAATGATATTCGTTGCCGCCTCGCGCGATACATTCACAAATGGTCAGATAACAGCAAAGCGTACCGAGCCTGTACTCGTTGAACGCTGGATCATGTGCGATCATTGCCAGAAAATAATTTTTGCCGGCGCTGAAATTAATGGTTCCTGCACGAACCACGCCATCAAGCCTGATAAGACCAATGAAGCCACAACGTTGGATCAACTGGAAGAGGCGTTGCGTTTCTTCCTCACTCTGATCGGAAATCTTGTTTTTATCGGCCATGCGACTTCTGTTAAAGCGAACAATGTCGCGAACAACCTGTTCCTGCACTTCCTGCCCGCTATAAACCTCGTAGCAAAATGACGGAAATTCTCGCTTGAGCTTATTGAGATAACGATTGATGTAACGCTGAGTGGCCTTGCCGAGCCGGGCCTGATACTTGTCAATTGTGTCAGGCATCGATAAAACAATGTCTTCCAGAATATTGAAGCGATGGCAGGGAAAGGGAAGCCGCGCGATGGTCGTCTCGACTGCATGAAACGAGATTGAATTGACGGATCTGAACCTGGAAAAAATATAGTCCGCGAATAGAATGACCGCGCTTTCGTCGATTCTCATGCCTTCATTGATTACCTGAACTCTTGCATTTTTTCGCCGAAACAAAAATACGGCAACCATCTCGCCGCCTTCACGCGCCACATAGGTATGGGCATTTTCTGCGTCGCCATACACGCGAAAATGCGTGAGCGACGAGAAAATATTGCCATACAATCGCTCCAGTTCCGCTTCGACAAACGCCGGCACTTCGTTCTCGTAATACTCGAACGAGAGCTCTTCAGCGGCAGCGCGCGGCTGCGTATAAGGCGACATATCCATGCTGTATTTCCGTTTATAACGGCGCAGAAATGTTCGATTAATCCGATACCAACCTTTTATTTGATGGACCACTTCCTGAAAGTTCGGCTCGAAGCAGGGACAAGATATGCATCTTTGTGCATGCACAAAGATGGCGCTTTCATTGAAGATTTCAGGCGATTAGGCATTCTTGCAGGCGAACGCCTTCGCGTTCAGATGTTTGTCGGCATCCCCGAAACTGCGCCGCGCCGGTGTAGCCACTCCTGATATGGATCAATCCGACTTGGTCGCGCGAAAGGATTTCTAGCCGTGTCGATCCGCCCTGTCACCCGCGCGGATGATGCGCTGCATGCAATTGCTTCAACCGCTCCCTTGCCACATGCGTATAGATCTGCGTGGTCGAAATATCCGAATGCCCGAGCAGCAATTGCACCACGCGCAGATCCGCGCCGTGGTTCAGCAAATGCGTGGCGAATGCATGGCGCAAGGAGTGCGGCGACAGCGGCGCGTTGATGTCGGCTTTCAATGCGTGCTTCCTGATCAGCGTCCAGAACATCTGGCGCGTCATCGCGCCGCCGCGGCCGGTGACGAACAGCGCATCGTCGATCTGGCCGTGCAGGATCGCCGCGCGCGCTTGTTTCAGGTAGCGCTCGATCCACATGCGCGCCTCTTCGCCGAACGGCACCAGGCGCGTCTTGCTGCCTTTGCCGGTGATGCGCAAGACGCCTTCGTTCATGCCGACTTCAATCGATTTGAGCAGCACCAGTTCGGACACGCGCAGGCCGCTCGCATACATCAGTTCGAGCATGGTGCGGTCGCGCAGGCCGAGCGGGGTACTTACATCGGGCGCGGCCAGCAGGGCCTCGACTTGCGACTCGGTGAGCGTCTTCGGATTGCGTGGCGCCTGCTTGGCCGATTTCATGCGCAGGCAGGGGTCGATGCCGATCTTGCTCTGGCGCAGCGCGAGTTGGTAGAAACGTTTCAGTACCGCGAGGCGCCGGTTGGACGAGGTGGCTTTGCTGCTCTCGTGTTTGGCGCTGAAGTACGCGTTGAGGTCGTCAGATCGGAAGAGCACACGTCTGAACTCCAGTCACCAAGGTCTATCT
>CAMLDH010000322.1 GCA_946478765.1 uncultured Oxalobacteraceae bacterium
TGACGGGGAAACTGACTGTCCGCTCTCAACCGTAAGCGCCCGCCCGCAACCGGCATGATGGATAAACAGTATGTCAAAATATTTTTGACGATCTGCTTAGCCCTTGAAGGCAATTACTCCTGCCGCACCACCATCAGACCCGCGCGCTGGCCGGCCCTGACATTCGGATTCGGAAACACGACATATTCGGTGGCCTCGCCAACCCGGTAAACGACATCGCCGTCCTCCGCAACAAACGCGCCCGGCGCCATCGCGGTGAAATTTTTGGTCGAGCCGTCGAATCCCATTTTGAATGCATCGCTGTGCTTGATGATCTCCTGCGCCACCGCAAACACGTCAGGCGGGCTAAGGCGCAAGGCTTGCGTTTGTCCACTTCGCAACAGCGCATCCAGCGCCATTTGTGTCGCCGAAAACAGCGACAAATCATTCTTGCCCAATGCCCCCACCTGCCCCAGTTCAGCGGTACAACTGGTTGCGCCGAATTGCACCGCGGTGTATGCGCTATACGTGCCGGCCAGCTTGCGGTTGAGGATAACGGCGCCGATGCCGGCGCCGCCCAGCCATGCGATCAAGCCGCTTTTTTCCGCTGCGGAAATCACGTCGGGAACCACGGCAAAGGTCGGATAGAACGAGGGCCGGATCGCGGTGTGCAGATCGAGGTGCCATTTTCTTGCGGCGGGCATTGCGAAAAATGCCGCGGTCGCGCGCATGATGACGTCTGCCCGTTCCGTTTCGGCCGCCGCTTGCAAGTCGCCGCGATCGGCGCGAAACAAGCGGTTCATGTCGGCATCCAGATAGCGCCGCCCCTGTGCAATTGCGTCGGGATTGCCGACCACGATCATCAGGTCCACGCCCAACTGGTGCGGCGCCTGCGCCAGGCCGGCCAACAGCGTCGCCAGCATGTCGATCGGCGCCGTCTCGTCGCCGTGAATGCCGACCGATAGCAGCAGACTCAGGTGTTTTTGCGACTGCCCCGGACTGGCGACTTGCAAAATGCCGCGCGCCGGCAGCCGCACCGAAAACCCGGCATTGGTAAAACTGTCGGCGACATCGGTAAAGTCTGCCTCCGCCAATGCACGTATCGCATCGGCGAAGGCTTGATGCGCAGCGGGATCGGTCACGCCGCGCTTGCTGCGGACGATGCCGCTTCCGCCAATTCCCACACCGCCAGCACTGCCTGCTCCAGACCCTGCTGCTCGGCTGCATTGCCGCTGCGGGCATGGATCTTCAACTGCGCAATGACCTTCTCGACTGCGGCGTCCGGATTGCCTGCCTTGCCGGCGCCGGCCTGCAGCACCTGCATCAGCAAACTTTGCTGCGTGCGCCGCAGCGCCTGCAATGCGTGGCCGCGCAAGGCTTCCTGGCTCGCGACCGTCGGCGTATGCATCAGCACACGCTCCAGCGCATGGATACCGGACTGGCGACGCAGCGTCATCCCGACCTGCAGGAACACCGGCAGGCTCATGTCGGCCGGGCGCGGCACCGACAATGCGGCAAACAGGAAGTCGGCCATGCCTTCGATTGCCTCGACCGCCTGACATGCCTGCTCGAAGGCAGCCGGCGTGTGCGCGTCGCCGTTCGCCAGCGCCGTCACCGGCACCAACTGCCGAACCGTATCGGCCTGGCTGAACAGACGCGTCAATTCAGCAAATCCGCCGGGCTCGCGCAATTGCGATTCCGGCACCGACAACACGCCTTGAATGACCGCCTTTTGCAGCGAGCGGGTACGCTTGTCGATCGCCTTGGAGACGTCGCGCGGCACTTCCAGCGCATGCGCATCGAGCTGCGCAAACACCGGCGCCAGATGCAATGCCGCCCAGGCTTGCGCCCACGCGGTGATGACGTCGGTTTCCTTGACCAGATGGGTGTGCGCCAGCTTGCATACCATCAGCGGACCGCAGCGGTTGATCACTTCATTTGCCAGCACCGTCGCCAGAATTGCATTGGCCAGCGGATGATCGAGCGCGTTGCGTGTCGCCACCAGACCATGCGGGAAGTATGGCGTCAGAATCGCTTTGGCCCAGGTGTTCTGCGTCAGGGTCTGCGCCGACAGGATGCGCTTGTAACGATTCTTCACATGCGCAATCACCACCGCCAGTTCAGGCGCCGTCAAGCCGCGTCCTTCCGCCTTGCGTCGCGCCAGTTCGGCGTCGGTCGGCAGTTGCTCCAGTTCGCGTGAAATCACGCCTTCCGCTTCCAGGTTGGCAATCAGCGCGGCGTAACCGTCCAGCACGTTGCCGTCCTGCTGCGCCTGCTCTTCACGCACCAGCAAGTGCGTCTGCGATGTGTTGTCGCGCAAGACCAGCGCTTCGATGTCGAGCGTGATGTCGTTCAGGATGCGATTGCGCTCGGCCTCGGAGAGCGTGCCGGCATTGACTTCGGTATCGAGCCAGATCTTGACGTTGACTTCATGATCGGAGCAATCGACGCCGGCCGAATTGTCGATCGCGTCGGTAAAGATATGGCCGCCGCACATCGCGAACTCGATGCGCCCGGTTTGCGTGGCGCCGAGGTTGCCGCCTTCGGCCACAACCTTGCAGCGCAACTGGTTGCCGTCGACGCGGATCGGATCGTTGGCGCGGTCCTTGACTTGCGCATGCGATTCGGACGATGCCTTGATATATGTACCGATGCCGCCGTTATAGAACAGATCGACCGGCGCCAGCAGGATGATGTGCAGCAGCTGCTCCGGCGTGACGCTGACGGCATCGGTGCCGAGTGCGGCGCGCGCTTCATCGGACAACTCGATCGTGCGTGCACTGCGCGGCCAGACACCGCCGCCTTTCGAAATCAGCTTCTTGTCGTAATCTTCCCATGACGAACGCGGCAACGCGAACATGCGCTGGCGCTCCTGGAACGACACTGCGACATCCGGGGTCGGATCGATAAACACATGGCGATGATCGAAGGCCGCGACCACCTTCAGCTGACGCGACAGCAGCACGCCATTGCCGAATACGTCGCCCGACATGTCGCCGATGCCGACCATGGTGATCGGCGTGGTGTTGAGGTCGTGGCCGATTTCGTAGAAATGCCGCTTGACCGCTTCCCATGCGCCCTTGGCGGTGATGCCCAGCTTCTTGTGATCGTAACCGTTGGAGCCGCCGGACGCAAATGCGTCGCCCAGCCAGAAGCCGCGCTGGACCGCGATGCCATTGGCGATATCGGAAAAGGTTGCGGTGCCCTTGTCGGCGGCCACCACCAGGTAGGGATCGGCCTCGTCATAGCAGACCGTTTCAGCCGGCGCGACGATACTGCCGCGCTGACGGTTGTCGGTGATGTCCAGGAGACCCGCGATGAACAGGCGGTACACGGATTCGCCTTCGACCGCGATCGCTTCACGCGCCGCGTCTTTCGGCATCATCTTGCAGACGAATCCGCCCTTCGCGCCGGCCGGCACGATGACGGCGTTCTTGACCATCTGCGCCTTGACCAGGCCCAACACTTCGGTGCGATAGTCTTCCATGCGATCCGACCAGCGCAGGCCGCCGCGCGCCACCGGGCCGCCGCGCAAATGCACGCCTTCGAAACGGCGCGAGAACACGAAAATTTCGCGGTAAGGACGCGGCTCCGGCAACAACGCAAGCTGGCTGCTGTCGAATTTGAAAATGATGGTGTCGCCGATCTGCGCGCTCTGGAAGTACGAAGTGCGCAAGGTCGCCAGCATCAAATCGGCAAGGCTGCGCAGGATATCTTCGGTGTCGGCGTGATTGATGTCGGCCAGGCTCTTTTTGAGCGCCGACAATGCGGCGGTACCGGCGGCACGCTGCTCCGCGCTGGCCTCCGGATTGAAGCGCGCCAGGAAACTTTCTACCAGCGTGCGCACTTGCGCCGGCTGCTTGCGCAGACAATCGGCCATGTAGCGCAAACTGAACCGGGTGCCGGCCTGACGCAAGTAGCTGGCATAGGCGCGCACGACTTGTACTTCTTTCGGACGCAGCCCGGCTTCGATCACCAGGCCATTCATGCGGCCGTCTTCGGCTTCATTGTTCAGCAGCGATTCGAACAATTCCTGCGCGGCGTCCGCCACTTGCGGCTTGACCAGTTTTGCCGCGCTTTCGGTATCGACGGTCAGGCAGGTCACGAAGAAACATGTGCCGTCCTGCCCTGTAATGCAATGCGTTTGCTCGCGATCGACCGCTACGCCGGCGTTATGCAGTCCGGGCAGAATCTGCGACAGCGGCGGCGCGCTGTTGACCGACAACAGCCGGATGTTGACCGCATCGCGCATGCCGATTTCGACATGCACTTTCACACGTCCCTGCAGGCGGTTATTCAACAGTTCGGACAAATCCTGATAGGCCGATTGCGGCGATGTCGCGGCAATGTATTCGGCCGGAAGATCGGCGCGCAACTTGCGCAGCGCTGTGCGCATTGCGGCATCCGCTGCGCCGTCCACCAGTTCGTTGAAAGCGGTGTGCCAGCCTTCGACCGTCGCCAG
>CAMLDH010000323.1 GCA_946478765.1 uncultured Oxalobacteraceae bacterium
CTCGCCTCCGATCAACTCGGCATAACCCGCAAATTTAAGTGGGGCGAACTACTAGACTCGAACGGCGGCCCGGCAGGGTATTGATGGTATACTTGGCCGCACTATCGATCGGTTTCGCCTTCCTTGAAATTTCACGCAAGCTCTTGATTTACCTGATTTTTACCAGTGCGAGGCAAGCATTGCCGGCGCATGTGCATGGCGCAGGGCCGATCGTCAATGACACCGAAAAAACCTGGACGGCGACATCGAGCGCGTCTGGATTTTGAGCAAGGACGAAGCGAGCCGCCCCCCTGTCATCGCAAAAGAACAATGAGCCACAAGAATTCCATGCAGAAAAAAGTATTCATCAAAACCTTCGGTTGCCAAATGAACGAGTACGACTCGGACAAAATGGCCGATGTACTCCATGCCGCCGAAGGCCTCGTCAAGACCGATACGCCGGAAGACGCCGACGTGATCCTGCTCAACACCTGTTCGGTGCGCGAGAAGGCGCAGGAAAAAGTGTTTTCCGATCTCGGCCGCTTGCGCGAATTGAAGCGCAACAAGCCCGACCTCGTGATCGGTGTCGGCGGCTGCGTCGCCTCGCAGGAGGGCGAAGCGATCATCAAACGCGCGCCCTATGTCGACCTGGTATTCGGCCCGCAGACGCTGCATCGCTTGCCGGACATGCTGCATCAGCGGCGCACCAGTGGCCGCTCGCAAGTCGATATCAGTTTTCCGGAAATCGAAAAATTCGACCACCTGCCGCCGGCCAGGGTCGATGGCCCGACCGCGTTCGTCTCGATCATGGAAGGCTGCAGCAAGTATTGCAGCTATTGCGTGGTGCCTTACACGCGCGGCGAAGAAGTGTCGCGCCGCTTCGACGACGTGCTGGCGGAAGTGGCCGGCCTCGTCGCGCAAGGCGTGAAGGAAATCACGCTGCTGGGCCAGAACGTGAATGCATATCGCGGCCTGATGAGTAAGGATGCGGCCGATGGCGAGATCGCGGACTTTGCGCTGCTGATCGAATATATCGCCGAATTCGACGGCATCGAACGCATCCGCTTCGTCACCAGCCACCCGAAAGAATTCACGCAACGCCTGATCGACACCTATGCCAAGGTGCCGAAGCTGGTCGATCACCTGTACCTGCCGGCGCAGCACGGCTCCGACCGCATCCTGGCCGCGATGAAACGCGGCTATACGTCGCTCGAATACAAATCGGTGCTGCGCCGCCTGCGCGAAGTGCGCCCCAATATCGCGATCTCGTCCGACTTCATCGTCGGCTTTCCAGGTGAAACGGAAGCCGATTTCGAAGCGATGATGAAGCTGATCGACGACATCGGTTACGACAACAGTTTCAGTTTCGTGTTCAGCCCGCGACCCGGCACACCGGCCGCCAACCTGGCGGACGACACACCGTATGAAGTGAAGCTGAAGCGCCTGCAGCGCCTGCAAAAGGTGATCGCCGACAATACCAAACGGTATAGCGACGAGATGGTCGGCACCGTGCAGCGCATTCTGGTCGAAGGTCCATCGAAGAAAGACCCGAACGAATTGCAGGGCCGCACCGAAAACAATCGCGTCGTCAATTTCGATGGCGGCCCGAATGCGGCCCGCCTGATCGGCCAGATGCTCGACGTGACGATCCTGCAAAGCTTTGCGTACTCGCTGCGCGGCGAGATTGTGGTCAAACAATAGGAACAATAGGACGCCAATGCGCATGCATGCCTACCCTGCGAATAAAAATTGAAAAGCAAATCCCCCTCCCACCCGCTGCATTTCATTCCCGAGCCGCTTGACAACAAGCGGCTCGCGCATCTGTGCGGCCCGATGGATGAAAACCTGCGCCAGATTTCAGCGGCGCTGGATGTGACGATTTTCCGGCGCGGCGAAAAATTCGTCGTGGGCGGCGCCAACGCCGCGCGTGCCGTCGAGATCCTCGAACACTTCTATGAAGTCGCCGACAAGGTCGTCTCGATCGAGGATGTGCAACTGGCGCTGGTGGAGCAGCGCGCCGCCATGGCGCCGGCCGTGCCGCCGGCAACAGCGGACAGCAGCAAGGTGAAAGCACCGCCGGTCGAACCGGAGACCGAAAATCCGGTATTGAAAACCCGGCGTCACGACCTGCGCGGCCGCACCCCGCATCAGACCCAGTACATCAAGGCGGTGCTGGAGCATGACGTGACCTTCGGCGTCGGTCCGGCCGGCACCGGCAAGACATACCTGGCGGTCGCCTGCGCGGTCGATGCGCTCGAACGCGACGCGGTGCAGCGCATCGTGCTGACGCGCCCCGCCGTCGAGGCCGGCGAGCGGCTCGGCTTCCTGCCGGGCGACCTGGCGCAAAAAGTCGATCCGTATCTGCGCCCGCTGTACGATGCGCTGTATGACTTGCTCGGTTTCGACCGCACGCAAAAAATGTTTGAAAAACAGGCGATTGAAATCGCGCCGCTCGCGTACATGCGCGGCCGCACGCTGAACCACGCCTTCGTCATTCTCGACGAAGCGCAGAATACGACGCCGGAACAGATGAAGATGTTTTTGACGCGCATCGGCTTCGGCAGCAAGGCGGTGGTGACCGGCGACGTGACGCAGATTGACTTGCAGCGCAGCCAGAAAAGCGGCCTGATCGATGCGGTGCAGGTACTCAAGGATGTGCGCGGCATTGCCTTTACTCACTTCACCAGCGCCGACGTGGTGCGCCATCCGCTTGTCGCGCGCATCGTCGATGCGTATGAAGCGGTAAATACGCCCATCAACCCCGCTTCCAGCAAAAATGCCGTCAAAAAATAAACTGTCGTTATCGGTGCAATATCCCGATGCGCGCCTGAAAGACACGATTACGCGCGCCCAGGTGCGGCGCTGGGTGCAAGCCGCCCTGTTTGCGCCGGCCGAATTGACGATCCGCTTTGTCGATGCCGAAGAAGGCCGCGTGCTCAACCGCGAGTACCGCGGCAAGGATTATGCGACCAACGTGTTGACCTTTGCCTACAGCGAAGGCGAAGACAGCGCCGTAACGCAGGCCGACATCATCCTGTGCACCGATGTGCTGCAACGCGAAGCGGCCGAGCAGCACAAATCGATCGAAGCGCACACTGCGCACCTGCTCGTGCATGGCGTGCTGCATGCGCAAGGATATGACCATGAAGATCCGCAGGAAGCGGACGAGATGGAAGGCCTGGAAATTGAAATTTTGACATCGCTGCGTTGGAGCAATCCCTACCTTGCCCGCTGATTGCGCGATAAACGGCGCACTTGCCTTGCGCACATTTCAATTGCACGAGGTATGAAGCAGCTCAATGCGCCGATCCGGATTTTTTGGATTCATTCCGCATTTGTTGTATTCTATTAGCCATTAAAACAACGTCGCACCCACGGCATCACGCCATATGCAAGATCATTCTAGCGCCGTCAAAACGTTTGACGCCAAACCCCACCGGTCCTTATTCGAACGCCTGACCGCACTGATTTCCCCCGAGCCAGAAAATCGCACCGAGCTGCTCGAAATCCTGCACGACGCGCATGAGCGCAACCTGATCGACGCCGATGCGCTGTCGATGATCGAAGGCGTGTTCCAGGTCTCCGATCTGTCCGCGCGCGACATCATGATTCCACGTTCGCAAATGGACATGGTCGATATCAACAAGCCGATTGAAGAATGGCTGCCGATGGTGCTCGAAACCGCGCACTCGCGCTTTCCCGCAGTCGAAGGCGAGCGCGACAAGGTGATCGGCATCCTGCTCGCGAAAGACTTGCTGCGTTATTACGCGGAAGAATCGTTCGACGTGCGCGACATGTTGCGTCCCGCCGTATTCATCCCCGAATCGAAACGCCTGAATGTGCTGTTGCGCGACTTCCGCGCCAATCGCAATCACATGGCGATCGTGGTCGACGAGTACGGCGGCGTCGCCGGCCTGATCACGATCGAAGACGTGCTGGAACAAATCGTCGGCGACATCGAAGACGAATACGATTTCGATGAAGCGGAAGACAACATTCTTGCGATCAAGGAAGGCGTGCACGGCTCGCGCTGGCGCGTGAAAGCGCTGACGGAAATCGGGCAGTTCAATGAAGAACTGGGCGCCGATTTTTCCGATGAAGATGTCGACACCATCGGCGGCCTGGTCGCCAACCATCTGGCCCGTGTGCCGCGCAAGGGCGATGTGTTCGACATCGGCCGGCTGCGCTTCGAAGTGCTGCGCGCCGATGCGCGGCAAGTGCATGTGCTGCTGGTGGAAAAATTGCCGGAAATCGCGCTCGAAGAAGCGTCCTAAGTACCCGCGCAAAATATATTTTGTGAATTTCTTCTCGTGATAGTCGTAGTGAAACCAGAAAGGAGTAGGGTGCGCTTGCGCACCAATGCTGCGGTGGATCGCAATGGTGCGCAAGCGCACCCTACTCCTTTCTATTTTTCACGACACAAATAATTTTGCGTGATTGCTGAGTAGTTCGC
>CAMLDH010000324.1 GCA_946478765.1 uncultured Oxalobacteraceae bacterium
ACTGGGTGCGTACCTCGGCCCAGGGCGAGGGCGCGGCACTGGCGGCCATCCGGGCACTGTCGCGTCATGCGTTCGAGCACCTGGGCCAGTCGCGCGTCGAAATCGTCGTCGCGGACGGCAACGTGCCGAGCCTCGGCGTTGCCCGCAAGGCCGGGGCCGTCCATGAATGCCTTGCGCGCAACCGACTCAACCTGCACGGGCGCGCCGTCGCGGCGCATGTGCTGTCGCTGACGCCAGACACTTAAAATCGAGCGTGCGCGAGATCTCGCCTTCCAAGGTCGTCAGGGTGATGGCGGCACAGGCTGGGCCTTTTCGGCCATTGGGGCGATCAGGTCGATGTCACGCTCGATCAGCGACGACTTCGTGATCGGGCCGTACGGGTGGTTGCACTCGCCCAGCACGTCCAGCACCTCGCGCGTGAGCCGGCGCTCGCGCTTGCAAGGTTGATAGGCATCCGTGTTGACGCCGATGGCGATGTTTTCCGGGACGTAGCCCGGCCGCGCCAGCTCGCGCAGCAGCAGGTCCGCCGCGTTCACCTTGGCTTACAGGCGACTCTCGAAGTCCAGGCCAGGCGACAGGCCGAGATAGGCATGCGTGGGCCGCGCGAAGGAGTAGATGCAGCTGTGCTCGCAGCCTATCCGCCATCAAGACCGGTCTACTACACGACTTAGCCGGATGGAGGGTTTATCCAAAGCGCGAACTGGCGCTGATCCGGAACACGCATCGTGGCATGACACAACAGACACGTAGCAACCCAAACTACGCAAATCGGCAAATCGGAAGAAAAATGCCCTGGACACTACGCTAACCAGGGCTCTTGTCGTTTAGCGGGTGCTGCACCGGGAAGCTCGGTTGCCGCGCTCTACAAGATAGGAGTTCTTCAATCAGTGTTTTTCAACTATCAGGCTGACTAGCTTGCCATTAGTTAGCGCATCTTTGATTTCGTTCGGCGCAATCTCTTCGCTAGACCGCGGACCTTGCCCCAAGTCGAGTGTCAGGCGGTAAACACTCTTCTTTTGATTGCGCCAGAAAGTGATAACATTGATGAGCGTGCTAATTGAGCTTACGGTGAGGCTGGCGACCGCTAAACTTACCGTCAAGTCGGCCTTAAGCCCTGGAACAGAAATAGTGCTGGTCTTCGCCGGGATGTCGTTCTCGATCAGTTTCTCGCTCAGTTCTACGATGTCCGCAGAAACTGAAGCATCGAAATTTCCGTTCAAGAGTACTTGGAAACGCATTTTTTCTCCTTTAATACTGGACTTCGAACATGTTGGTTAGAGCGTTTTTCTTCGCAGGGGCAAAAACCGGGCCGGAGCTCAAACACGGCGAGCACGACTGCCAGAAAATGCACGATGTTTTGACGGATCCACGCCACCTTGGCAATGATCGCATAGCTAAGGCTAAAATACACGCCAATATTGAAGGCTCATCCGAATTTGTTCTGCGATTCATGGACTTCGTGAAGGCCTCAACAACTGCGGAACAACGTATCGTTTACTTCACCGGACATGGCAAGGTATTCAAGGGAGAATATGGCTTCTGCTTTCCTGATGATGAATTCCTTCCGTTCGCAGCCTTGACACCTTTGTTAAGAAATGGGTCTCAGGCCAAAACGATGTTTATCTTGGATACCTGCTACAGCGGAGCGGCCGAGCTTGGCGGGTTGAAAAACAGCGACGTCATCCCGTCTACCGGATCGTGTATCTTGGCTTCATCGAGAGACATTGAATTCAGTCAGGAAGACCCGATCCTCGGCAGCTTGTTTACAAAATATCTGTGCGACTGCATCATCAGTGGGTGCGATGGAAAGCCCACCACGGACGGGCTCATCACCATACCGGACGCAGCAAACTATGTCAGGAAGAAGCTTGCCGAGGATGAGAAAAATCATGGTAAAGGCATGCAAACGCCGAGGTACACGATCGCACAAGAGGAAGGCCATCTCTGGCTCGCAAAAAACATATCTGGTTGCAGTAGCAAACCGTTACTTTCCGCGCATCCGCTCGACGGTTCGGACAAGCATCGTCTTCCTTGCGCCGGCGCTACCATCGCAGACCTGGATCAAGTATTACTGCAGGCGTATGCTCAAAAATATCTAAGAGATGATTACGTCTCCCTAGGCGACGTAATCCGTGAGCTTGACCTTTTCTATTCTGATGGGGAAGCATGTCCCACCGAAGCCGCTGTGCTGTGCTTCGGGTCACGTCCAGAACGTTTCTTCCCGAATTCAGCGTCAATCTTTTCGGCAGGAGACATTACATCCAGCTCATTCGAACGTGTTCAAGTGGAAGGCCCACTGGCACGACAACTCAACACGCTAGTTCAACTTACGATAAACAACTTGACCCAAGCTGCAGTATTCGACGGCTCGGTTATGAGATCAGACGAATCGGAGATTCCGGCCGACGTGATCCGGGAAGCCATCATGAATGCGATCGTTCATCGCAGTTTTGATGAGGGAGGGCGTGTCCAGGTCCATGTCGGCACTACCTACGTGGAGGTGTCAAATCCTGGAAAGGTCCCTGATGGGTACTCATGGGACTTTTTGCTTGACCATCCCGGACCTTCATTGTCGCCGAACAGGCGGATTGCTAACCATTTGCAGCGTCTTGGCGGCTATGAGGGACTCGGGCGTGGATTTGCAATCCTGCACAAATATCGCGACGAACGGGGCAAGGACTCTGTAGTGCTCACCCAAAAGCCTGGCCTGGTAATTTGTCGCCTGGCCCGCACGCCACGCTCCGCAGCAAAACTACTGGCCCAGCCGTCCAGGCAGATTTATTTGAAGTTGCAGACATACATGGTGCAACGAGCAAAGGCGCTGGCGCAAATGCGCAATTTTTCGGGCCAATCGCTCGCGCAGACATTCGTGCCCCGCTCGCTCACGGAAGTTGGTGGCATTACTTGGAAATCGGAAAGCTTTGAAAAACTACTGCGGACTCCCGGGAAGCGCTTGCTTCTACTGGGGAATGTTGCTTCGGGAAAATCGTGGTACTTGGCCCAAACCACGATCGATATGATTACAGCCGAATCGTTTCCCAACGATGTCGATCGTGAAATGGGCGGAACCATACCCTTTTACATCCAGATTCGCAATTTGCGGTCAGATATGCCGCCGATATCTGCAATTGCTCAAGCCGCAGGCATCGAAGTAGACGTCCTTGAGTATGCCTTTCTCAATCGTCAACCGGTTCTGCTCTTCGATGGTTTGGACGAGATCGCACTTCCAGACAGGACTGTTATTCTTAATGCAATAACTGCTTTACATGAGTCCTACCCTGACTTAACGACATTATTATCGGCACGCGGATCAATTGGGGATGCATTCTCAGTTGGCAACGACCATTGTTTCATTCTAAATGACTTGTCCGCAGAAGACGTCGGCACTTTCCTTAATCGTCAGCAATTGAAAAAAGAGGAACTGGCCCAACTAATGAAACTAGTCGAGTCTGAGAAAGGAGAACTGTTCAAAAATCCCCTTCTACTAACAATGCTAACTCATAGCTTTGAGCAGACAGGCGTGCTGCATGATCAGATGGACACTGTATTGGATCAGATTGTTCAGACACTGTTAATTAACCACGATAGAACGAAACCTGGATTCTATCGTATGTCCGTCCTTGAGCCTCGGGAAATGCAAGCATTAGTCAGTGTGCTAGCTCTAACGATGATGGTGCAGGACACTCCCACATTGTCCATGGATTCTTTGGCCGCATTAATTGCGCGCACCCTGCCTTTGGCCATACCAGATCATAACAAGACGGACTTTAACTTGATAGCGAAAGACCTGCGGGCAAGCGGTTTGATTGCAGAAATATCGCCAATGAAATTCGGCTTTGCTCACGCTGCCTTAAAAGAACATTTGGCGATTTCCGGAGCATCACGACTTTCATCCGGCGACGTGACGCTTTTTGCCAAACTGATCGTAGCGTTGCTACGCTCCTGGAGCAGCCCTGGTTTCGTCAGTAAGGTGGCCATTGCGTGGGCACATTCAAAGTCCCAAGCGGACGCTTTGGCCGAGAAACTGGACGGTTTGGCCGAAACCGAAAACGGAGACATGACGCTACGCATTCGCGATCTGATTGCGGGGTTAGCGATTCACGGTGAAACGTTGATTGAGCGTGATGCCGACATAGTCCGTTTGCTGACTGGACCTGAATAACTAATCGCGTGATTAGTGAACTGACCTAGATCTGCCGTATTCCTACTATAGATGAGGCTGAGAAGTTAATTCAAGAGCACGACTTTACAGCCTGCTGAACGCCCCACAAGGCCTCATTCCCTATGGCAATATTCAACGCCGGGACTCATGGCTGGCCAACGACGTTACGTCGTCAGCCACCATGTCGTTGAACTGAAGCCACTCTGTCAGAACAGATCCATCTGCGCCGCCGCCGCGCTGGTCGGCTTGACGATCGTCTTCGGCA
>CAMLDH010000325.1 GCA_946478765.1 uncultured Oxalobacteraceae bacterium
TTTGTGTAGCCCGCTACACGGCACTCGGGGCGCCTTGCACTGCATCCCGTCTGCCACGTCCAAATCGGGAAGTTATTCCGTGCACGTTCCTAAATCAGGAAAACGAGATTATACCGCGACACGTTGTATGTTCCGTTTGATCAATTGAAGAATACGGTTGTATCGCCGATACGCTTTTCGCTCTTGAATCGGCTGAAAAAACCGGTCGCTCTGAAATCCTTGAGCTGCCGATCCATCACTACCACCGCAACAGGCTGATTTTGCAGCCTGGCCGCAAACTGCTCGATCGAGATCATGATGTCGTTGCTGCGCAACTTGTTCCCCCAGAACAGGTCGTTGCTGCGGGGTTCGATCACCGCAATCGGCTTTTTCAAATAGAACGGCAGCGATGACTGCTCTTCGAAATTCCGATACAGATAAACCGTCCTTGCCGCGTGCTCTCCCTGCAGATACTCTGCGGTCTGCTTGGTCGATATGCTTGGCTCAAGTACCTTCAGCACATCCATCAGGGCAATGAAAATCCAGATCGGCAGCAAAAGGTAGGCGAGCAGACCGATTTTCGGCACGCGCCACGCAACAATTGCACACGCCAGTCCCAACACCACCAGTCCGCCACTGAACACCAGCAGAAATTGACTCTGTGCCAGGCCCCAGATCACCAGCGATTGCTGCGACGCGCCGCTGCGAAGCACCAGCGCGACGCACAATCCGGCAGCAAGCACGGCAATCAACAGCCCCGGCAGCGCTCTCACGCCGTCTTGCCGGAAGCGTCGGTCCTCCACCGCGACTGCAAGATGGAATGCGGCAAACGGCATCACCGCGACCAGGTAGTAATTTGCCTTCGCGCTTGAGATTGAAAAGAAAAAGAGCGGCGCCAGCCAGGCCATCCATAAAAAACGCCGCAGCCCGGAATCGTATTGGGCTCCCGTTCTGCGTGCCGCCGCAAACAGGCAGGGCAACAGAAACGACCAGGGAAATAAATAGATCGCCATCCGCGGCAGGTAGTACCACCAGGCGCCGGCATAGTAATCATGCGGCTCGCGCTTGCCCAAAAAGCGCAGCACATGTTCATTGACGAAGTAAAACCACGCGAAGATCGGCTCAGTCAAACTCGCGGCCACATGCCACGGCGCGGCAATGCCCAGGAAAATCAGGATCGCCCACGGCTCGAACCATTTGCCGACAGCCCGAAAAAAGTCTGCCGGCGAACGCGCGGTCACAAGCGTGAAAGTAACGATGACCAGGCCAAACAGAACAAGGGCGACCAACCCCTTGGCCAATAACGCGAATGCCAAAAACGCATACGACCAGCGCACGAAACGCACGTTGCCTTCACTGGCATACCGATAGGCAAACATCAGCGCCGCTGTCACCAATGCGGTCAGCAACATGTCGAACATCAGCACATGCGACATCGTAGTCACGCCGACGCCGCTGACGAACATCAACGCCGCCAGACGTCCCGCTTGCGGCCGTTTGAGCGCCGTGCCAAACCACGCCAGCATCGCCACGCAGGCAAGCGACGACAGCGCCGGCACTAGGCGGGCCGACCATTCCGATTCGCCAAACAACGCGAAAGACAACGCGGTCAGCCAATACAGCAGAGGCGGTTTTTCCATATACGGCAAGCCGTTCAAATGCGGAATTACCCAGAGGCGCCAATCGTGCGATGCCAGCATTTCGCGCGGGATTTCCGCATACAGCCCTTCGTTATTGTCGAGAATGCCGAAGCTGCCGAGACCGGCCAGCACAAAGCCCAATGCAACTGCCCACACCAGCCACAGCGGGATGACAGGGGCATTGTTTTCACGTTCAAACATCATTTATCCGTACCCTCTTCAACCGGTCCATAGCCGCCGCCGCCCGGTGTTTCAATGACAAAGATGTCGCCTGCGTGCATCTCGGTCCTGCCCACGTGCAGCAATTCCTCGACACGGCCGGATGCCCTGAGCACGGTATTGCGCCCTGTCGCACCGGGCTCGCCTCCAGCCATGCCAAACGGCGCATGGATGCGATTATTGGACAGGATGGACGCGGTCATCGGTTCAAGGAAGCGGATCTTGCGGACCCCGCCATTGCCGCCATGCCATTGGCCCTTGCCACCGGAACCATGCCGAATCTCGTAACGCTCAACGCGCACCGGAAAACGGAACTCCAGGATTTCGGGATCGGTCAGGCGCGAATTTGTCATATTGGTTTGTACCGCATCGGTACCGTCGAAACCGTCGCCGGCGCCGGACCCGCCTGAAATGGTTTCGTAGTATTGGTATTGCTTATTTCCGAACGTAAAATTATTCATCGTGCCCTGCGACGCGGCCATCACGCCCAGAGCGCCGAAGAGCGCATTCGTGATGCAGGTCGATGTTTCGACATTGCCCGACACCACCGAGGCGGGATAATGCGGATTGAGCATGGAGCCTTCCGGGATGATGACGTTCAACGGTTTGAGGCAACCGGCATTCAACGGAATATCGTCATCGACCAGCGTGCGAAATACATACAATACGGCCGCCATGCAGACAGCGGACGGCGCATTGAAATTGTTCGCCAGTTGCGCCGATGTCCCTGTGAAATCAATCTCCGCGCTGCGCTCGGCCTGATTTACGCGGATCGCGACCCTGATCAGCGCGCCGTTATCCAGTTGCACGTCAAACGCGCCGTCTTTCAGTGCGGTGATGACGCGCCGCACCGATTCTTCCGCATTGTCCTGCACATGCTGCATGTACGCCTGCACCACGTCCAGACCGAAATGCGCCACCATCTTGCGCAGTTCTTCGACGCCCCTCTGATTGGCGGCGATCTGGGCGCGCAAGTCGGCGATGTTCTGGTCCGGATTGCGCGCCGGGTATCGGGCGCTCGCCAGCAGCGCACGCGTTTCGGCTTCGCGCATGCGTCCCGCTTCGACCAGTTTGAAATTATTGATCAGCACACCCTCTTCTTCCACCACCGTCGAATCCGGCGGCATCGATCCGGGCGTGGTGCCGCCGATGTCGGCATGATGCCCGCGCGACCCGACATAAAACAGGATGTCATTCGTGAGCGCATCGAATACCGGCGTAATGACCGTCACATCCGGCAAATGGGTGCCGCCATGATAGGGGTCGTTCAGCATGAAGACATCGCCGCGCTGCATACGGCCGGCATTGTCGCGCATGACGGTCTTGATGCTTTCGCCCATCGAGCCGAGATGCACCGGCATATGCGGCGCATTGGCGATCAGATTGCCTTCCGCGTCGAATAGTGCACAGCTGAAATCGAGCCGCTCCTTGATGTTGACCGAATAGGCGGTGTTCTGCAGACGCAAACCCATCTGTTCGGCGATCGACATGAACAGGTTATTGAAAATCTCCAGCATCACCGGATCGGCAGCAGTGCCGATTGCGCGGGCCGCCGGACGCGCCTCGATGCGGGTCAGCACCAGATGGTCCAGTGCCGTTACCTGCGCCTGCCAACCGGCTTCAACCACCGTGGTGGCGTTCGTCTCCGCGATGATCGCCGGGCCCTCAATGAGATCGCCCGGCCGCGTGTCGTCGCGTCGGTACAAGCGCGCGTCACGCCGTTTCCTGGCGGAGAACATCGTTACCGTTTCCGCCGCCTGCAGCGCGTCCACGCGCGCGTGCCGCGGCGTTGGCGATTCGATTGGCGCATCCGATGCGCCAATCGCTTCCACCGATACCGCCTCGACGATCAAGTCTTTTCCCGGCATCAAAAATGAAAAGCGTTTCCTGTACTCGATCTCGAACTGCTGAATCATTTGGTCCACGCCGGCGAACAGTACCAGCAGCGCCGAATCGGTCCCAGCATAGCGCAAATGCACGCGCCGGATGATGTTGATGCGGCCCGGATCGACACCTTGCTGCGCCAAATCGCGCTGCGCTTCATCGGCCAATTGATCCAGTTGCGTCTGCAACTGCGCCACGCCATCGGCAGCCAGCTTGCATTCCATCGCCAATTCGCGCATGACCGTCTGATCCGCCAATCCCATGCCGTAGGCCGACAGCACGCCTGCCAACGGATGGACGAATACTTTCGTCATGCCCAACGCATCGGCAACCAGGCAGGCGTGCTGGCCTCCGGCGCCGCCGAAAGTGGCCAGCACATATTCCGTCACATCATGCCCGCGTTGCACGGATATCTGCTTGATGGCGTTGGCCATGTTGCCCACCGCAATCTCGACAAAGCCTTGCGCGACTTCATCCGGCATCGGCTTGTGTCCTGTGGCCTGTTCAATCGCAAGCGCCATTTGCTCGAACTTTTGCACCACCACATCGCGATCGAGCGCCTGGTTCGCATCAGGACCAAACACTTTCGGAAAATACGCCGGCTGAATTTTTCCCAGCATTACATTGCAATCGGTGACCGCCAGCGGTCCGCCGCGTCGGTAGCTTGCAGGGCCCGGATTGGCGCCCGCGCTATCCGG
>CAMLDH010000326.1 GCA_946478765.1 uncultured Oxalobacteraceae bacterium
CGATCGAGAACGGGAATATCACCGTGCAGTGTCCCGGGAAGATTACGGTGCATGCCGGGAACAAGAGTTTCCTCGCACCAGAGAGGCTTGGCTATCCGATGCCTGCAATGCCAAACAGTATCTGCATCGCGTGCCTGAAGAAATCGCTGGCTTCGGCGCCCGCGTTCACACTACTGGAGTAATACGATGTACATCGACAAATTCGAACCATTGTGGTTAAACCAGCTTGATTCTCGCACCGAACGCCTGTCTTCCAACGAAAGACTGTATCTGTTGATCGACGGCGTTTTCGTTCCGGGAATATATCGCCGGATTAGCGACATATTGTCAACCAGAGCGGTGCGATTGCTTTTTGAGTTCTTGCCCGGATGTAACGACGAGTCGCGCGCGGTTTCGCCGATGCTGGTAGCTTACCAGGCCAACTGTGCACCGCTGGCCGCCGCTTTGCAAGCATGCTGCGGATTTCCGATGGTGAGCGCAATCGTCACAAATGAGACAATCGATCAGCTGGCGGAGCGCCTGGCTGCCTGGTGCATCGTCGCCTGTGACGGACAACGCTTCAACTTCCGTTTCCCGGACACGCGGCGACTACCCACGATCCTGAATGTTCTGACAGATGAGCAGAAAGAGCAGATGCTGGGGCCGGCGCATGAGATTCTTTACGTTGGAAGAGATGGAAGGTGGAAGGCGGCCCAAGTCAATCCATCGGATCGTGGCCCGATTTCGAATCCAGAACTGTCCGACCAGCAGTTTAGCGAGATGGTGCGCGACAGCGAAGCGGATCAAGCAACCGCGCAGTTGCATCAACGCGGTGCCGAGATTTACACGTCGCCCTCAGTGACGTTCGCTTGTGTTCAATCCGCACTGAAACTTGCGGCGCACGGCGGATTGGACGAACTTGCACGCATTGAGTGGTGTGAATATTGTTTAGGCAAGCAACTGGCTAGCGTTGACGATTTGCGCCGGGAGCTAAGAAATTGGGCGGCGGCACGGTCAGCCGGTCAAGCTCCGATTTAATCGGAGGATATTTTTGAAAATTTTTTGGATTTCATGAATGAATAACACTTCGGTAAAGATAGTGTATTATTTAAAACGTACGTTCTTGCTCATCGTCTGTCTTCAGGATATTTGCGCGTGCGGCAAAGATGCTATTCCCGTGAGTGTTCACGGGGTGAATTATGATGAAAGCGCTTTTAGCTTTGTTCTGTCGGATACCGCTAAGCCAGAAAATAGAGCTGGCGGAGAACTGATCGAGCCTTTTTCCGCTGGAGGGATTATGTGTTGCTACACAGTTCCCCGGAGATGGCACGCGGGCTTAAAGGCGTCAGTGCAGTGGCGATATTGGTTGAGCAAGACAGGCACCGATTCTCTGGAAGAAGTAAGGAAAGTGGAAGTCCTTGAAATTCCACCGTACCCCATCGGTAAACCTGCAGAGCTGTGGTTGTTGCGAACTACAAATGATACATTGATCCTTGTCAGCAGCGACCTACAGCCCGACCACCCGGCATGGCCAAGTAAAATAAAGGGGTGGCCGGTCCCTTCCTTGGAATTTAGGCGAGAACGGTGGGCGTTATATGTGAAGGAGGCTCAAGATAACGTTGATCTGTTTGAGGATTTCTTAAAAAGATTACACGAGAATCCCGCCGCAACCGCAGAAGAAATTTGGTCATCTTCATTAAAACTCTCGCCGAGCGAGTTGAAGGGATTTTCAGGGCCGAGTGATCCGAAATTTCTAGCATATCTTGAAACGGATTTCCAGAGGTCGCTAGTGCGTAGTAAATCCCTGCTTGACGCCCAACTAAAGAAACGACCATGACTGCTGAATTAATCGAAGAAATTTCAAGCGACTTTCAGCACGTCACTGAAGCTACAAAATTTTTTTCTAGCACGGATCGACGAAAGATTTTTGACGTGGATAAAGTTCGCGGATTGGCCGGAACTCAGGATCCAGTGCGCTCATGCGACACTAATCTCTTCTTTGGTTTCTTTTTTGATGGAACGAAGAACAACTATATTGATGCCGAAAATTCTAAGAATCATTCAAACGTTGCTCGGCTCTATGATTGCTTCCCCGGACAGAGCGTTCCCGGCGTACTCCCTTCTAGTACGGATTGGCAGTACAAGCCGGAAGAGCATATCAACTACTTTCGCGTGTATGTTCCTGGAGTAGCTTCAAAGTTTCCGCAGATTGGCGATTCGGGTTCCGGCGTGCAGCTTACAACCGGAGCCGCTGCGGGTGCGCAGGGCGAGAAGCGAATTGTGTGGGCTTTGATACAAGTTATCAATAATGTTAACCGATTCTTTTTAAAGCAGCCGCTGGTATCGTCGGCCGAGGCAGCAAAGCTTGTGAACTCCATCGAACTGTCATGGCGCCGCAGGCAATTTATGGGGCCGCGCACATTCTTTGGCAACAATGGTAGCGCTGCTGACAACCAGGTGCGCGGCGCATTTGAAGGACTGTTGAGGCGCCTTCACGCGAACGTCTCCAACCATTGGATGGATCAAAAAACTGGAAGGCCAAAAAAGATCGATCCTGGGATTGTTAGAAATATTTACGTTTCTATTTTTGGATTTTCCCGTGGCGCTACGCAAGCGCGTGCATTCACGAATTGGTTGCGCTCGCTATGCGGCCTTGATTCTCAGATACTAGGTCGCCCATCAGAGTTGACTTTGGGTGGATTTAACGTCCATTTTGATTTTTTGGGATTGTTTGACACCGTTGCATCTGTCGGCTTAGGGAATACCTTCGGAAATAGTATCGGTGGCTTTCTGGACGGGCACGCAGCATGGGCTGATGCTGACGACTCATTAAGAATACAGAACGGCATTCGGTGTATCCATCTGGTTGCAGCACATGAAGTCAGGCGGAGTTTCCCATTGGATTCAATATCTTACGGGATGACCTTGCCGGAAAATTGTGAGGAAATTGTCGTTCCAGGCGTGCACTCGGATTTGGGAGGTGGCTACACGCCGACTGAACAAGGTCGTGGTACCGATCCTGATGGGATTGACATGTTGTCGCGCGTGCCGTTGATCTACATGTACAAAATGGCTCGGCTCTCAGGTGTTCCGCTAAGACTTGGGTTCGCAAGCGCGGCCGCGAAAGCCCGTTTCAAGATTGACCCAGGCACGATTTCGTCGATCAACGCGTACTTGGCATGTTGCAAAGTCAAGACTGGAACCTTGGCGGCGATCATGCGTGAGCAACAGCGTTTATGTATCGAATGGCGCGTGGCGAGGCGATCGAACGGTAGCGCGCCGCTGGAGCGCACGAAAAGTTTCCTCCGCGCGAGCACGTTCGACCAGAACGACCTGCATAGCGCCAATCTGGAATTTGACCAGGAAATCGCCGAATTTGAGAAATGGCTGTCTGCGAAGGGGAGGAAATTCCGTGCCGAAGCGCAGCCGCCGGGCTTTGACGATTCGCACTCGAACGAATGGGAAGAGATCGCAACCTGGTGGTCCAAGAAGACGGTCCCCGATCCCGCTGTGATGGAATTTTTCGATAGTTATGTTCACGACTCCCGCGCATGGTTCAAGCTCGTTGGCAAGGACAATGAGCCTGAAGCGATTGAAGAGTTGAAGGCCGCCGCAGCACATCGCCGAAATATTCAGATTTACAATGAACGTGAGGCCACACGCGTGGCAGCCTTGAATAGCCGGATAGATCAGCGCCGCAGCGACAGTGTAAATGGATATCACGTTCAGTTTCATCCGCTCGATGATGGTTTTTCGAACACGCAGCGCGTCGCAATGGACGAATTTTTGCGAACAAACCGCTTGCCCCGCCTGATCACACAGGGGCGAGAGCCATTCAGTTTTTTTGTGCGGGCCGGCTATCTGCGCTTCAGAAAGGTCTATGCGGGCGGGGATAGTACCTTGATTTCTCGAGGCGATGAGGCCGGGCGCAAGCATCCGGCACCACTTGTATTAGCGGGAACATCAGGGAGTACTGCTCCCAGCGCCTGAATTAACTCAATTTCTCGATGGAGCTTTTGCCGGAGGCAGCGGCGTACGCATCGCCGCGTTGCGCACCAGCTTTTGGCTGGCCTCGATGCCCTGATTGTCCAGGTTCTGGATCGGCATGTTCAGGTAGGGCAGGGCGATGCTGATCGTCAGCAGGCCGACCGCCAGCGAGACCGGGAAGCCGATGCCGAAAATGTTCAGCTGTGGCGCAACGCGGGTCAGGATGCCGAGCGCCACACGTCGCCTCCAATCCCGCCTCGGTCGCCTCGCGCCAGGCGCTGCTGTCGACCGCCGATTCGCTGGCCGCGCGCTTCAAGGGCCTGAATGGCCGCCTGGAAGAAATCCGCGAAGGCATGAACACCCAGATCACCTCGAACGTCACGCTGACATCACCGGCGACAAGGTCACCGTGCTGGGCGACAATGCGCTGTCCGGCGGCGA
>CAMLDH010000327.1 GCA_946478765.1 uncultured Oxalobacteraceae bacterium
CGCAGCGATTGCGCCCAACGGTGCTGCTCAAGCACATCGACACGGTTGCCGCTCTGGCGAACCACGAGTTGCGGCCGGTCGACCATCTCCGGCACCTTGACCGGGCCGACCGCCACGCTGGGGCGCAGGTGGTCCTCCAAGCCTTCGATGACGGGGGGCAATGCAATGGGATTGAGCGTGTAGAAAGTTTCCTTGGGCGACGTGCCGCACGCGCTCGACAAGAAGATGGCGGCCATGATGCAAAGAGAAGTTCCAGCCGTATGCATGGTTATTCCTTATTGCTTTCCTCGGATCAGCGCTTCCGGATGGCGGCTCAAGTAATCGGCCAGCTCGCGCAACGCTTGCGCGGCCCGGCTCACGTCCATCAAGGTATCGCGCACATCCTGCTGCATGGGCGCGTCTGCGGACAAGGCGCGCTCGGCGCTGCCGATCGCCTGTTTGGCTTGATTCAGCGTTGCCTTCAATTCGGGAAGAATTGCCGCATCGAGTTGTTTGATTGCCTGATCCGCGCTTTGCAGCGTGGAATTGAGGGTCTTGAGCGTTTGATCCAGATCGCGCCCGATCGTATCGAGCGGTATTCGATCCAGCTTCCTGGCGATGTTGCTTAGCGTCTCTTGAATATCGGCCAAGGCTTCCGGCACAGTCGGCAGCACGGCCGGCGTTTTGCTCCAATCGATTCCGGCGGGCGGCGCGTGCGGAAAAAAATCCAATGCGATGAAAAGCTGTCCCGTCAATAAATTCGCACTCTTGAGTTGCGCCCGAAAACCGCGCGCGACCCACCGACTCAGGAACATGCGGGGATTGCGTTCGAGCGGCGATAGCGATGCTGCGCCGGTCCGGTCGCGCGGTCGCAGGCGCTCGGGAAAAAGTGCGATCTCAACCGGAAAGCGAATCGCATTGGCTGCATGTCCATAGTTCACACCGATGGTCTTGACCTCGCCGATCACAATGCCGTGGAAATCGACGCTCGCGCCGGGCGCCAGCCCGCGTAGCGATTCGGTAAAGTAGAGAACATAGGTCTGGGCTGCGCGGCTGATGCGTTGCAAGGCGCTGGCTTTGTCGGCATACAGCGTAAAGTCCGCGTTCTCGGGCGCGGGCATGCCTGCAGGGGTATCGGGCGGCGTCTGGAATGCAATGCCGCCGATGATGACGGAAGTCAGCGCTTCGGTATTGAGCTTGATGCCGGTGCTGTCGAGCGACAAGTCGATCCCGCTGGCATGCCAAAAGCGGGAATGGGTCGTGACAAAGCGATCGTTGGGTGCATTGATGAAGATATCCAGCGTGACGCCCTTGCCGTCTTCATCGATTTTGTACCCGGTAATTTTTCCAACCGGCACGCGCCTGAGATAAACCGGTGCGCCGAGATAAAGGGAATCAATACTTTCCGCATGCAATATAAACTGGCGTCCCTGCGCATCCGATGTCACCGGCGGAGGAACGTCGAGACCGATGAAATGTTTTCTCGTCTTTTGCGATTTGCCGGCATCGACGCCGATATAGGTGCCCGAAAAAATCGTTCCGAGTCCCGTAATGCTGCCCACCGTGATTCTGGGCCGCTCCACCCAAAAGCGCGTGTCGTCGACGATCAGGCTTTCGGCCTGCCTGGCAAGTTGCGCCGTGACGATCACGTGCGAGCGATCATCGGCGATACGGATTTCCGACACCGTGCCGATGTCGACCTCCTTGTACCTGACCTTGGTCTTGCCCACCTCCAGACCTTCGGCATTCTTGAACGCAATCGTGATCGCCGGCCCCTGCGACAACAGGTAATGCAATGCCAGCCATGCGCCGAGCAGCGCGGCGACGATCGGGATGATCCATACCAAGGGCAAGGTCCAATGCCGCTTCGGTACCGCGACCGCTTCCGGAATCGGGGGCGCATCGGGAGGAGGATGATCAGGCATCGTGCTCCTCCGGCATGTTCTCGGTATCCCATATCAATCTGGGATCGAATACCTGCACCGCCAGCATCGTCAGCACGACGACCGCGCCGAACGCGGTAGCGCCCAAGCCTGCGCGCATGGATGTCAACGATTCGGTTTGCACCAGCGCTACCGATAATGCCGTTACATAAATATCGAGCATGGACCAGCGCCCGATAAAGTCGACCAGCCGGTAGAGCCGGGTGCGCTGATACGGCTGCCATGCCATGCGGCGCTGGATCGACACCAGCAACAGGGCCAGCGCAATCAGTTTGGTCAGCGGCGTCACAAAACTGGCAAAGAAAATCAGCGCCGCGACGAACCACGAACCGCTGTTCCAGAACAAGATGACGCCGCTCATGATCGTATTGCTTTGCGAATCGAACAAGGAGCGCGTTTCCAGGATGGGCAGCGTATTGGCCGGCACATAAAGGATGCAGGCCGCAATCAGAAAAGCCCAGGTCCGCGCGATGCTGTCCGGTTTCCTGGCATGCAGGCGGGCATGGCAGCGCGGGCAACGCATCTTCGCCGGCGCAGACAGCGAACGGCACAAGAGACCGCAGTCATGACATGACACCAGCCCGTGCGCGGCACCCGAAGCGGCTGGTCTATCTGCGCTGCCCATCGCTAGCCACCGCTGCCATCGGATGGCGCGCAATGGAGCGCGTCGATCCATGCCCAGAAGTCGCGCACGCTGAATGAAGCCGCCAGCGCCGAAAATAAGGCAATCATGCCGGCGAAGGCCCACAGCGCAACGCCAGGAACAATGGTAGCCACGTCGGCGAGCTTCACCAGCGTAACCAGCACGCCCAGCAGGCATACTTCCGTCATGCTCCACGGCTGCGCGGCACGCACGAAGCGAAAACACGCCCGCACGCCGGGCACGATGCGGCCGGCGCGCAAAGGGATCAGCATATACATCATGGCGCACAATTCGCAGGCCGGGATCAGAATTGCTGTGATCAACACCAGTGCGGCGATCAAGGGCCGCCCTTGATGATGCAGCGCGAGTACGGTCCCCGCCAAGCTTGTCGTGTTATAGGCTGCGCCCCTCTTCAGCGCGGCAATCGGAAACAGGTTTGCAACCAGGAACAGGATTGCGCTGCCCAGAACCAAGGCGATCATCCAATCCAGCCTGGCTCTCGTTCCCCTGTAAAGCACGGCGTCGCAGCGCACGCAATGCGCATCATGATGCGGCGCCAGATCGACTTCGAATTGAAGAAGATCGCAATGCGGGCAGGCAAGCAACTTCCGTTGCGGCGGCACCGGGCACGCATTCGGTTTCGGCTCTGTTGGCATGTTGCATCTGGAAAGTTCATCCTGGAATAGATTTGACTGGAATAATCGCCGAATGGATCAACATTTCCGCAGCTTTTGCGCGGTTGCGAATAGAGCAAACGCAAATCCGGGATTTGTTTTTCTTGCTTGCGAACGAATGCCGCGTTTTTACAATCTTCGGTAGTTTTCACAACGTCTTTCCCCCTCTGTCGCGGGCAATGACGAATAGGGCGTTTTGCGAACCGATTTACCAATGAACGGTCCCCTCCTCCTGCAAGGGGGAGGGTTAGGGTGGGGGTAGTGCGTTCGAGATAGAACCTTTCTTCCTCGACCCTACCACCCCCACCCTAACCCTCCCCCTTGCAGGGGGAGGGAACCGTTCTTTGGTAACTTTAAGTAAGTCTGAATTTGAGAAAAACCAGAAACCCTCAACTTGAAAATTGAACTTCCAAAGACCTCTTTAAAGGGGTGCCCTTAAATTCAAGTAGGGACCACCAGCTTGGCACTCGTCAGGCGCGCAGTTTGCTTCACCGGCTCAAATCCCCCATCGTTAGGACGTCATGATGAGCAAATCGCCAGGACACCAGAAATGGCCCGACCACAAAGTGCAGGAATCGCCTATGAAGCAACGCGTCAGGGTGGAGATCGACGGCGAGCCGATCGCCGATTCGAGCGACATTATCCGGGTCGACGAAGACCGGCATCCGGTCCGATATTATTTTCCGCGCTCCGATGTCAAGATGGAAATGCTCGATCGATCCGATAGCACCACCGCGTGCCCGTTCAAAGGGACCGCACATTATTTCAATGTAAAACTCGACGACAAAACATTCAAGGATGCAGTGTGGACATATGAAGATCCGTATGACGAGCATCGCGGATTGAAGGACCGGCTTGCCTTTTACGACGACAAAATACCGGAAATTCAACTACGCTTTTGAGCTTCACACTTGATTTTGCGTCGGCAGCCAGCCAATCATCAACCCAGCGCGACCGGAATGAAAATCTTCTCGTCGCCGCGCTGTATCAGCAACGCCAGATGCTTGCGCTCTTTCGATAGCAGCGACTGCAGCTGTTCCACCGATCTGACCGGCGTGCCGTTGACCGATACGATCACGTCGCCGGTTTCGATACCGGCTCTGGCCGCCGCGCCGCCGACTTGTTCCACCACCACGCCGGACGCGATATGGGCG
>CAMLDH010000328.1 GCA_946478765.1 uncultured Oxalobacteraceae bacterium
AGCAGCGAAGCCGGCAGCAAAAAAAGCAGCGCCTGCTAAAAAAGCAGCCGCCAAGCCAGTAGCAAAAAAAGCGGCAGCCAAACCTGCAGCGAAGAAAGCGGCACCGGCTAAAAAAGTAGCAGCCAAAAAGCCGGCGGCAAAGAAAGTAGCGACGCGCAAACCCAATGCAGCATTCATGAAGCCAATGACACCGTCCGCCATTCTGGCCGCTGTGATCGGCTCCAATCCGCTGCCGCGCACTGAAGTAACCAAGAAAATCTGGGAATACATCAAGAAGTCCAAACTGCAAGATGATCTGAACAAGCGCATGATCAACGCAGATGAAAAATTGAAAGCTGTCTTTGGCGGCAAGAAGCAAGTGTCGATGTTCGAGATGACCAAACTGGTCTCCAACCACTTGAAATAATCTTCTTTCCAAGTGCCAAACAAAAACGCCCGCATCGCGCGGGCGTTTTTGTTTCCGGCATCAAGCTGTCCCGACTTCAATTTTCATACCCGCTCAGCGCGATAGAGATAATTCGTGACGAGTGCGCTCCACGGTATGCGTTGACAGCGTGCCGTCAACTCTTGTACTCCCACTGCTTCCATGCAGCGTGCACCGCGTTCGGATATGCCGCCAAGCCGCGGCTGCCGTTGTAGCGCCCCAGCGCAAGAAAGAGGTTGCCTCTTTCCATGTCGACGTACATGCGCAAGATGGAGCAGCCGTAACGCAGATTGGTCTGCATGTGGAACAGCTTCTTGCGATCGCCATCGCCGATCACGCGCGTCCAGAACGGCATCACCTGCATATAACCGCGCGCGCCCACCGGCGACAATGCGTACTTGCGAAAAGCGGATTCCACCTGGATCAAGCCAAGTACCAGCGCGGGCTCCAATCCGGCGCGCTTCGCTTCATACCAAACGGTGCGCAGCAATTCCAGCCGTACCGTGATATCAGGCACCTTCTTTTTCAAGCGGCCCGACATTTCGCTCAACCAGTACAGGTATTTGATGCGTTCTTCGATATTGGCAAACTGCGGCTTGGGCGGACGCGCATCGGTAATGGCACGCGACAAGGCGAGCCGCACCGAATCGGCCAGCGCTTCTTCCTTTTGATTGCCCGCGTAGACGATGCCGACGCTGCACAATAATGCAATGAGCGCGCATCGAATCAAGAACGAGTGAATCACGCGATCAATTTGGCTTTAATGAACTCGGTCATCTCGGCCAGCGCGACCGGCGTCGCGGCTGCATCGCGCCGCCCCTGATACTCCAGCTTGCCGTCTTTCAGGCCACGTTCGCCGATCACGACGCGATGCGGCACACCGATCAACTCCCAATCCGCAAACATCACGCCGGGACGTTCGCCACGGTCGTCGAGCACCACATCGACACCGGCTGCCTGCAGGCTCGCATACAGCTTGTCGGCCTCGGCCTTGACCGCTTCGCTGCGGTCATAGCCCATCGGACACAGGACCAGCTCGAACGGCGCAATCGCCGCCGGCCAGATGATGCCCTTGTCGTCGAAATTCTGCTCGATCGCGGCACCCAGAATGCGCGTGATGCCGATGCCGTAGCAGCCCATTTGCATCAGTTGCGGCTTGCCGTTCTCGTCCAGATAGGTCGCCTTCATGTCTTCCGAATAGCGCGTGCCGAGCTGGAATACGTGACCGACTTCGATGCCGCGTTGAATCGCGAGTACGCCCTTGCCGTCGGGTGACGGGTCGCCCGCGACCACGTTGCGCAGATCGGCCACGATCGGTTCGGCCACATCGCGGCCCCAGTTGGCGCCGGTGTAGTGGAAATCCTCTTCATTGGCGCCGCATACGAAATCGCTCATGTTGGCGACCGTGCGGTCGGCCACGACCTTGACCGGCATTCTGGTGCCGATCGGGCCGAGATAGCCGGGCTTGGTCCCGAAGCATTCGACAATCTCGGCTTCCGTCGCAAAGCGATAATCGGACAGACCAGGCACTTTACTGGCCTTCACTTCATTCAATTCGTGATCGCCGCGCAGCAGCAACAGCCAGACCTGCTTGTCGACTTTTCCATCCTCTTCCTTTTCGACTGTCAGCACGATCGATTTGACCGTCCGCGATAAAGGCAAGCCCAGCAAGGCAGCGACATCTTCGCATTTCGACTTGCCCGGCGTTGGCGTCTTGACAAGCGCTTGCGTCGCCGCACCGCGCGCCGCGCTCAGTGCCAGCGCTTCCGCTGCTTCCATGTTGGCCGCGTAATCGGAGCTCGGGCAATACACCAGCGCATCTTCGCCGGTATCGGCAATCACGTGGAATTCATGCGAACCGGAGCCGCCAATCGCGCCGTTGTCCGCAGCCACCGCACGGAATTGCAGACCGAAGCGATCGAAAATCCGCACATATGCGTCATACATGATCTGGTACGACTGCTGCATGCCGGCCACATCGCGATCGAACGAATAGGCATCCTTCATCGTGAATTCGCGCCCGCGCATCAAGCCGAAACGCGGTCGGCGCTCATCGCGGAACTTGGTCTGGATATGATAAAAATTGATCGGCAGCTGGCGATACGATTTGATCTCGGTGCGCACGATATCGGTGACCACTTCCTCGGACGTCGGCTGGATCGCATAATCGCGGCCGTGGCGGTCTTTCACGCGCATCAATTCCGGGCCCATCTTGTCCCAACGGCCGGTTTCCTGCCACAACTCGGCCGGTTGCACGATCGGCATCAACAGCTCGATCGCGCCGGAACGATTCATCTCTTCACGCACGATCGCTTCGACCTTGCGAATCACGCGCAAACCCATCGGCATGTAGTTGTAAATGCCGGAACCGACACGTTTGATCATACCGGCCCGTTGCATCAATTTGTGGCTGACGATTTCAGCGTCGGATGGAGCTTCTTTAAGTGTAGAAACAAAAAATCGTGAGGCGCGCATAACGGTGAATTCTTTTTAAAAAGAGAGGGTTATAATCAACTCAATTTTAAAGGATTAGCTGGCTGATGCACCCACTTCTTCGCACAATTGATTCATGCCGCCATTTATCGCCTGTTTCGGACGATGCCGACGCCATGAGCAAACACGTGCTGAATTCATGATAAGGGTCACCTAGCCGCAGAAAGTTTTGAGGTGCAACATGCTGGACCGTGAAGGCTTTCGCCCGAACGTCGGCATTATCCTGCTCAACTCGCATAACGAGGTGTGGTGGGGAAAGCGGGTGCGCGAACATTCGTGGCAATTTCCGCAGGGCGGAATCAAGTTCGGTGAAACGCCGGAGCAGGCGATGTTTCGCGAGCTGGAAGAAGAAGTCGGCCTGCGCGTCGAACATGTCAAGATCATCGGCCGCACCCGCGACTGGCTGCGCTATGAAGTGCCGGACCGTTTTATCAAACGCGAAATCCGCGGCCACTACCGCGGCCAGAAGCAGATCTGGTTCCTGCTGCGCATGGTCGGACGCGACTGCGATATCAATCTGCGGCTGACCGAGCATCCCGAGTTCGACGCGTGGCGCTGGCATGATTACTGGGTGCCGCTGGATGTCGTAATTGAATTCAAGCGGGATGTTTATCAAAAGGCATTGCAGGAATTGTCGCGCTTTCTGACCCGCCCTGCACAGCATAGTGTGCCGCGCAATACCGCGCGTTATTTGCGCCAGGCGCATATCCAACGGTCGCGGGATGAACCGAACCCGGTTGAAGTCACGGTTACGGTCACGGTTGCAGCTGACACTAAACCAGACGATAAGTGAGTATTCATGCTTCTCAAATTTCCACTGGCCGCAGCCGGCACCGGCTTGTTCGGCAATTCCTTGCCGGCATGCGCACGGATTGCACGCATTCTTGCCATGCTCGCGCTACTGGCAAATGCTGCGCCCGTCGCGTATGCCCAATCAAACTTTGAAGAGAATTTCGACGACCACGACAAATCGTGGAAAGAGATCGCGCTGCAGCTACCGGCGGCCCCAAGAACCGAGGACCTGTTACCTTTTTATGTCAGCCCGACCGCGACGCAAACCTTCGCAATCGATGCCAAATCGCTTTCCGTAGGCGCGGACGATGTCGTGCGCTATACGCTGGTGACCACCAGCGCTTCAGGGGCAAAAAACATCAGCTACGAAGGTATCCGCTGCCAGTTGCTACACAAAAAACTCTATGCGTTCGGACATCCGGATGGTTCATGGTCGCGTTCGCGCCGCGATCAATGGGAACCGATTTCCGGCAATGCGGCAAACCGGCAGCACGCTGCGCTGGCTGGGGATTATTTCTGCCAGGGCGGCATGGTTGCCGGCAAAGCATCGGAAATTGTCGAAAGAATGCGAAGGGCGCAGCCCTTTACACAGCACTGACAAAAAAGCCGGATGCGGAAAAAATCCGCAATCGGCCATCGTCAAATTGCGCTTGTATTCCGGAAGCTGGCGCTTAGG